>NZ_SZPP01000014.1:0-114506 GCF_030263775.1 Candidatus Jettenia sp. AMX1 | reverse complement strand
TGGTACTGGCGAAAGCCGGGAGAGTAGGTCACTGCCGGAATTACTCACTCAAAGCCCATCCCCTTAACCTCATCACCTGGATGGGCTTTGCTTTTTTACTTATTGCACCCTTTTTATGGGAAAATACGTAGAACTTATCTTACCTGTATCATCCATTCTTAATGTTCTTCCTTAAACACAGGTTACCTCTATGAAGTTTATTGAGTTACAGCCTTTTGATATCTAATCTTGTGTTCGTCGCTATTTTATCCTAGTCTTATAGAATTAATACATGCTTACTAAGATAAAGCTTATAAATCGAGCAATTGATATATTCAGGCTTTTAATAGCCTCTTTATCACGAAAAGAAATCCGAGTAAAAAATTATGAATATACAAAAAATAGGAATAATAGGCGCTGGAACGATGGGAGGTAGTATAGCCCAAGTAATAGCACAAAGCGGTTATGAGGTAGTACTTGAAGATATAAAAGAGGAATATGTGAGAGCGGGATTTGCAAAAATAAAAGACAGATTGGAAAAAAAGGTAGGCGCAGGAAAGCTTGAAAGCAAGGAGAGAGATAGAGCACTTTCAAATATAAAAACCGTTCAAAAATTGGAAGATTGTAAAGATGTGGATCTTATCATTGAGACTGTGACAGAAAAAGAAGATGTCAAAAAACAAATTTTTAGGGAATTGGATATCCTGTGCGATGAAGAAGCAATTTTTACTACAAACACCTCGTCTATTTCCATAACAAGACTTGCCAGTACTACTGGAAGACCTGAACGCTTTGCTGGTATGCGTTTTATGAACCCCGCTTATGGTATGAAACTTATAGAAGTAGTTCGGGGATTGCATACCTCTGAGGAAACCATCGGTATACTTATAGCTGTTTCTGAGATAATAGGAAAGACACCTGTTGTTGTTCAGGATTTTCCGGGTTTTGTCTCAAACCGTGTACTCATGTCCATGATAAACGATGCAATTTACTGCCTGCAGGAAGGAGTTACTTCCAGGGAAAATATCGATACCATCATGAGACTCGGGGCAAACCATCCTATGGGGCCACTTGAACTTGCGGATTTCATTGGCTTAGATACTTGCCTGATTATACTTGAGATGCTTTATACAGACTTAGGAGGAAGATATCGGCCTTGTCCAATGCTCAAAAAAATGGTGGCAGGTGGAAAACTTGGGAAGAAAAGCGGGGAAGGATTTTATGAATACAGATAATACATTATCAAAGAAGCTATGGGAAAATGGGGTTTCAGAAATTGCCCTAGGCTTGCACACCATCACAATAACAGCTATTCTCTGACATATACTTCGGGCAAAGATACCTAAAATTTTTCATGTACGAAAATATATGGATTTTAACCTGAAATTAGAAAAGATAGATACCCTTATTCAATTAGCTATTCAGGAGGATATCGGAACAGGGGATATTACAACAGAGAACCTTATTCCGGACAATCTCTTTGTAGAGGGAGTATTTATTGCAAAAGAAAATGGAACTATAGCTGGATTGCCGGTTATTGAATACTTTTTTTCGAAACTTGATAAAAATGTTCTTTTTAGACATTGGGTTAAGGATGGTATTTCCGTTAATAAAGGTGAAACCATTGCTACGATAAGCGGTAGTGCGAAGACATTGCTTTCTGGTGAGCGCATAGCTTTGAATTTCCTCCAAAGGCTTTCGGGAATTGCAACACATACGGCACAATTTGTTGAACGTATAAAGCCGCTAAAAACTCCTATCATGGACACGAGGAAAACCATCCCTGGCTGGAGATATTTGGAAAAGTATGCAGTTGTAATGGGTGGCGGAGTGAATCATAGGATAGGTCTCTATGATCAGGTGCTTATTAAAGATAATCATCTTGATATTATGAAAAATAGATTATTCCTTGATCTTTCCACAGACAGCATTATTGAAAGGTCTGTATCTTTAGTACGGCGAAAAGTAAAACAAGGGATTTTGATTGAAGTAGAGACAAGAACACCAAAAGAGGTGAGAGATGCCCTTGGGGCGCGAGCGGATATAATCTTGTTTGATAATATGAATATTGAACAATTGAAAGAGGCAGTAAAGATAGTGAAAGATTGGAAATCTGCCGGAGGTACACATTTGCCCGTTACAGAGGCATCTGGAAATATTACTTTGGAAACTGTACACCTTGTGGCTCAAACGGGTGTGGACAGGATCTCTGCTGGCGCGATTACGCATTCAGCAAAGGCAATGGACATTTCACTCGATATGTCTAACTACTAAATAAAATAAAAGAGATATTTTACGATACTCCGGAGTTTATTTACTTTGGATAAACCGAAGAGCCTTATTGAAGATATTTTTTGTTCTTCAGAATAAATAAAACCAATAAATAGGTAAATTGCAGTATTGATTTTAGTCAGCTTTTTCGGTACATAGCCTTTGCCCCGATATCTCTTCTGTAATGTGCCCCCTCAAAGGTTATATTTTGAATAGCACGGTAGACAGTCTTCTGCGCCTCCTGGATATCCTTTCCGATCGCTGTTACACCAAGAACACGTCCACCGTTGGTTACAATCTTTCCATCCTTTGTAGCGGTTCCTGCATGAAGAACCTGGACGTTATCAAGTTCCCTGACTGTTTCAAGTCCCGAAATTTCAAATCCCTTTTCATATTTATCTGGGTAACCCTTAGAGGTCATAACAACACAAATAGAAACACCCTTATTCCATTCAATTTCTATATTCTCTAGGGTATTTGTTGCAGTTGATAAGAGAAGCGGAAC
This sequence comes from Candidatus Jettenia sp. AMX1, assembly GCF_030263775.1. Taxonomy (NCBI): domain Bacteria; kingdom Pseudomonadati; phylum Planctomycetota; class Candidatus Brocadiia; order Candidatus Brocadiales; family Candidatus Brocadiaceae; genus Candidatus Jettenia; species Candidatus Jettenia sp. AMX1. The sequence goes on along the minus strand of NZ_SZPP01000014.1, from coordinate 111,751 downwards.
TAAATCGGTCTTCATCCGCATGAGAAGAACCTGAGTTTCAGGGTCGCCAAACCTGGCATTAAACTCAAGGACCTTTGGCCCGGTGCTGGTAATCATTAATCCTGCGTAAAGAACACCTTTGTATGGCCGATTCTCTCTCTTCATGGCATGCACAATGGGTACGAGGATATTTTCCTCTATATAAAACTGTAGCTCACGGGTAATTATTGGTACAGGTGAATATGCGCCCATCCCGCCGGTATTGGGTCCTTTATCTCCATCGTTAACCGCTTTATGGTCTTGTACTGATGAGAGAGGAAGAATCGTTATTCCATCGGTAAGAGCAAGGATTGATACTTCTTCTCCTGAAAGGAATTCCTCAATAATAACTTTATCCCCTGCGGGCCCAAAAATCTTATTTTCCAGGATATCATCTGTACATTTATTTGCTTCTTCCAATGTCTTGCATACAAATACACCTTTTCCTTTGGCCAACCCATCAACTTTAACAATCAAAGGAAACTCGCACATCGATACATGTTTTTTTGCTTGTGTTGAATCTTCGAATACCTTAAAGTCTGCTGTTGGAATACCGTGTTTTTTCATAAGATTTTTTGAGAAGACCTTACTTCCCTCAATAATCGATGCACGCTTATTAGGTCCAAATATTGTGAGGTTTCCCTCGTTAAATCTATCTACGATACCCGCTACCAGAGGGTCTTCCGGGCCAACAACGGTCAAATCTATTTTTTGTTTGAGTGCGAAACTATAAAGACCTTCTATATTTTCCACTCCGATATCTACACATTCAGCAATTTCCGCAATTCCGGGATTTCCTGGTGCGCAGAATATTTTTTTTACCATGGGTGATTGCGCAATCTTCCATGCAAGGGCATGTTCTCTTCCCCCGCTTCCGATAATCAATATTTCCATCTGATTTACCACCTTAATTATTTCTTAAACAAATCTACATTTTTAATCTTTAAATTGTACAAAATGTTTTATGAAAATAAAAACTTTTTATTCTTTAATAGATTGGTATTGACTCTGTAGTATATTATAGTTACAATGATTACGTTCTTATCGTATTAGGCACATTTATAGAAAGTATACGTAAAAACTAATTTTTGCATAGTGATGGACGCGGGGTAGAGCAGTCTGGTAGCTCGTCGGGCTCATAACCCGGAGGCCGTGGGTTCAAATCCCACCCCCGCTACCAGTAAAATCAAGGGATTACGGCTATCGCCGTAATCCCTTTTTTATGAGATTGTGCTAAATTTGTGCTAAAATTATTCTGCACCTTATCTAATATCTCAACTCCACTTCTTAAACTCTCAGCATAATGATGCGCATATCGCATAACCATTGATATAGACTTCCATCTGCCAAGTCTCTGAACAGCGTAAACATCGACTCCATTCTGAATGAGCCTTGTTGCAAAGGTGTGCCGTAAATCGTGAAATCTGAATTTCTCAATACCTGCTTTTTTTACTGCTAGCCTGAAAGATCTATCTAAGTTATCAGGACCGATCTTATTGCCATTGTTGTTATAAAAGACAAAATCATTCTTGATCGATCTTATTTTATTCCTTGCCATGAGAATTTCTATGGCCTTTTCATTGAGGGGCAGGGTATCCTTGCATTTGTTTTTTTGTTCGAGGATAGTAAAGGTCTTTCTCTCTAAATCCACTCTATCCCACACCAGATCTATGAGCTCACCCCGTCTTAATCCTGTATTCAGGCAAAAAAGTATTATCTCTTGTAACCAATAGGGAGATGTTTCTAGTAATCTTTTTTCTTCTTCAAAGGTAAGCCATCTCTCAATTTGATTGCTTACCTTTTCCTTGGATACCTTACTTACGGGATTATCATTAACCCATTCCCACTCTTTTATTGCGAGATTAAAAGCATGTCCCATGAGAATTAACTCATTGTTGACCGTTTTTGGTGCGGCACATTCTTTTATTCGCTCAATCTTATAAGCATATATATCCTTTGGAGCAATCTTATTAAGCTTATAATGTCCAAAGTATCTGTTTAAATGGGCTACCAAACTTTTATCCCGCATATAAGTCTTAGGAGCCTTTTTAGGAGAGTATTCTAAAAGATATTTGTCCATCATCTCCTCAAAGGTATTATCTTCATGTTGATTGACCTCAAACCATTTACCCTCTGCTATTTTGGTCATAACCTTGCAATAGATCTTTTCAGCTAACTTTTTTTCCGTTACTGTAGGCCTTCTTATTTGTTTACCATTATAGCTAAACCTCATCCACCAGATATTGCCACGTCTATAAAGTCCCATTTTCTTTTCTCTCCTTTCCGAGACCTTGACTTTGGCCTGGTTTCCCGTTGGCTGAATTATAACCCTTGCCTGTAGCATCATCAATAGCGTTTTTAACGATTCTATCTATGTCATTACTATGTGCCTTTGTTGCCTTTTTTAAGGTCTTACGTGAAGTATCTGGTAAAGCTTTTGATTGTATTATCCATTTTTCAATTTCTTCTATATCAAATCGCCAAAGACCATTAAGTTTGTAAGACGGTAGTAAGCCATTCTTTGCCCAGGAATAGAGAGTTGATTCTTTTACATTTAGAAATTCAGCTATTTCTTGTATTTTTAAAAGCCTCATCGTGTTTAACCCTGCACTTTTATGTGAAGATTCTGACATTAATATTTTAATACATTTGATTTCAACTAATTAAAAACCCCTAAAGTTCTTAATTCGTAAAGTCAGTTGAAAAAATTGTTTAGATTTCTAAATTCTTTATTCATTTGCTAATTAGGTATGAATTTTAAGATAAGATTTGTCGAAGCCTCCTCTGCTTGTTTCTTCGGCAATCCACCATCAAATTCCATTATTCCTGCTCGTTCCTCAAATAATTCTTTTAGGTGTCCATTAAAACCAGTAACCCTTCCATCGAACATTTCCAAAACCTTCTCAACTATGCTTTTTGTATTTTGAGCGTATTCCTGATTTTTACATTTTACCTCTTTAATTTTGTATTCAGTTAAAAACCGGCTAGCTTTTTCTTCAGCAAGCTCAATTATTTGTCCCTGATGAAGGTTTATGATACCAACTTCTTTTGTTTTGATGGAAAATGGTATCATCACTCTGTATTTCATACTTCTATTCCTAGCTCATCCAAATTCACAAAATTTGCTGTTTCCCATGAATACTTTTTATTTCTTGTTTCTGACTCATCTGGCTGATAAAATCGCTTAGAATCAAAATCGTACTTTAGACCGAACTCAACATCTTGTTTCCCTCTAAATCTGTTCTTGAAAACTTGTACTAATGTATCGAAACCAGCATATTTCTCTAAATATCCATCAGTATTTTTTTCTTCCATATTGAAACGATGTATGCCTATAACGTTATCAGCTCGATCTGTTATATTTCCTGAACCAGCAATATCCATTTTGTTGAGCATGCCAACTGTCTTCCTTGGATGTGCTACCAGATGAACATGCACATTGTATCGTTTTGTAAATTCAACCAATTTCCCAACAAAGATACTTTGCGATTGGTAATAATTATCACTCTTAATTCCATCACAACCAGTAGTCATAAGATTATCAATTAAGAATACCTTACAATCGTAGCGCCTGGCTGCAATCTCGCATAAATCCAATATCTTCATTGGCTCATTTGTTGTATAACTATCATAAACATAAAACATATCCTTGTACCAATTCTCCAATTTTGATATTACTTCAGCTTTAACTTTTGCGATGTCGTGATTCTCTACATAATCATAAAAGAAATCGAGGTTTTCGGGTCCTACCATCTGTAAGTGGATCCATTCCTTGAATAAATGCAAGGTTAGTTCACCGCTGTATGCAAAAACTGGAAAGTCCTGATCTATTGACTCTACTAACATCTGACCTAAGAGCGTCGATTTTCCGCTTGAATTAAAACCAGTCCACACCGTTAACTCACCCATCCTGAAACCACCCAAAATCATATCAAGCTTCTTAATGTTAGACTGAACCCTTTCAATTTGGCTGTAATCAAGCTTAGTAACATCGGCCAATCTTTTTATGCCTGCAACGGGAACCTCTCTTGCTGTTTCGACGGCTTTTCGAACACTTTCTGTACCTTCTTTCATGAGATGTTCATTGGCATCTTTGTATGGGCTATTGACAATAAAGCATCGAAATTGGCCTAGTCGAAGGATAAGTTTATCTACCATTTTCTTTCCTGCTTCATCATTATCACCCCAGATTTTTATTTTCTTAAATTGGTTAAGCCACTCCCAACAATTCTCTATACAAGAGAGATCCTCTGCACCACTTGGTACACTGATAGCATTTTTTATGTTACATTCATCAAGTGCAAGTGCATCAGGCTCTCCTTCGACAATGACTAATGGATATTGTGGATCGCACAAGTCCATCCCCCAGAATACAGGCTTACCTCCTTCTTCTCGCCAATGTTTCGGTTCCTTTTGTGGTGTTCTATACTTTACTAAGACCAATTTCCCCTCTTCGCGATATAAGAATGCAATGGCACCGTTACACTCTGATACTTCTCTTCTCTCTAAAGTTTGCTGTGATATCCCACGTTTCTTAAAGTATTCCCCTATTGTTTGTCCAAATGGTGTTAATGCTGTTTTGGGCATTATATACGCTTTGGGTTTTTTATAATTTCTTTGAGAATTAACCTCATTTCTGTCTGCTTCTTCTCCAAATTTCTCGCATAATTGACGGAAAGTCCCTTTTTTGTCGCAATTGTTTAACCGTTTACAATTGAAAGTCCTTTTTGTTACGTTAAGAGCGAATTTATATTTTTCGTTTTTTGGTCCACCTTTGCAAAATGGGCAGTACTCCGGTATGATCTCATCGCCATGAGTTTTATAGGGTTGTAGGTATTTATTAGCAAATTCTTCAATGTTCATACATAGTTCCTTTCGTAAAAATTTAAATTAACTCCATTCCCGTTGAGCTTAGCTCACAATTTCGACCCACCGGTGGACTGCTATGCATTTTCGAAGCCAGCGTATCGTAATGCTTTTGAAGGCTCCCTGTAGACAGTATGTTATGGCACCAGAAATGATCTTGCTGGCACCATTCAATTACCTTCTCAATTTCTTCACTTGTTCTATTATCCCTTCTAATCATCAAGGCTATGTCTTTTGCCCATTCTTGTATGTCCGGTTTCTTGAAGTTAGGTAAGCGGTTTAGGATATGCTTTAATAAAAGATTCACTAGTCGGATTTCATTAGAATCCAACGGAAAGGTTTCTTTTGTAATAGTTTCTTTTGTATTATTTCTATTGTAGGTTACATTTTCGCTAACGTTTGATTTACATTTTTGTAAATGATTGTTTGCTTTTTTGTTAATCGTTAGCTTTTTTGTTAATGGCTTCCAGGAACTGTAATCCTTATTAATTCGGTAACTATTGATAGGTGGAATAGCTTTTTTGTAAATAATCCTCATAGATTCAAGTAGTCTTATTGCTCTCACCACAGATGGTTTTAGAAGCCCTGTTGCTAGATGAAACTGTGATAGGGCAATTTTATCTTCTTCTTTCCCGAAACCCCATGTTTTCCTGATAATAACATCCAGCACTTGTCTTGCTTCTCCAGGTATTCTTATTCTTGCCAATGCCTCCAAAATATCATTTTCCAGGCGGGTGAAACCTTTTACGCATTTAGCTCTAGACATGTACCTATTCCTTGATTCCTAGTAACTTGAGAATATAATCGATGCTATTCACAATAGTGTTAAAGTTCGCTTTGTATAATTGATTTGAAATATTATGTATTTCCCTTTTGTTAGCCCTATGCCATTCACAGGGCCTGTGTTTCTTTTAAATTTTTCAAAAAGGCGTGAATTGTGTTTCTGAGTGTCTCCGAATTCGATTTCTCTAATTTTCTACTTACCTCAACTAACTCTAGATGTATCCGAATTGGTATTAATCCCTGTATGAACTTATATCCCTCTTTTGACTTCATTTCCTTTATCCTAAAAAAAATCCCTTAAGACCGAGACACTTGACTCAGTCTTAAGGGATTATTAGGAATTAATGAATTAATGTAAATGTATTTTTACCTTACCACAACCTTACCTTATTCTGGAATTCCTGTATTTTCAAGGTGAACATCACTGTTCTTGTTAGATCATAATAAGATTCTGGGTAAGGTTCGCTACCACTTTATTTCCACGGTTAGACAGTAAACTCCTTTCCCATTGCTTGCAATTATTACATTATCTTGTTTCATTCCAAAATTATTACGCCATTTTGTATTAAATTTACATACAAACGTATCAAAATCACCTCTTTCAGCATCACGGATTTTTTTATACCCCTCACAATCCACATCGTAAAATTTTTTAAGTAGCCATGCAATAGGCCTTTGTTCTTTATTTAATGCTTTTAAAATACTGATCGTTTTTTTTCCTTTTAATGACATCTTTTTACCGTTAAAAACTAAACAGTTCTTTGATTTATCATAAGCAAAAATAGGTTTGCTCTGTACTTTTTTTAACTCCTCAGCATATCCTAACACCTCTTCAGCAATAACTAGATCGGCTTCTAATGAACTACGATTAGCATCCATACCAAGTCCGTTCGATTCGATATTTTGATAGTCTCTCAACACCTTATGGGCCCAGCTGATTGCATACAGTGTCACAATTCCGTAGTCAGTAATCTGCACGACTTCTGAAACAGACTGTTTATTCTTTTTTACTAAGAATATTACTTCTCTACATTTGTCGGGAATTGTAATCTCTATGTTTGATATAAAAAGGTTATTCATAGACCCAAAAGAAAGAATTTCATATTTCAAGTTATACATAATAATATCTTTCCATATTTTTTGGATTAATTCTGCTTTATGGGATTGGTCTCCTTTGATCGAATGCTCCAAAATTTTTCGTGAATCTTCAATTATCTGAATTGCTCTTTTTGTTAAATTGGAACGCTTAAAGCGGCAAGGTATTTCACCGGATAGTGGCAACCATGAAGAGCCCAAATATTCGGCTAGGTTGCACGAAAGGCGTGTCATTGATCACCTCACTTTCTTTTCTTGTAATAAAACCATCTCCTCTGTCTATGAGAATTGAAGGGAGAGGTAGTAGAGATTGATTTTTCTAAGTCGATATCCTATACCTTAATTGTTACATTCAATAGTCTAACACAAGATTGGATCGAATAAAATACGGATTAATCACAGTTATATAGTTTAGGTTCTTTTCACAGTTAGTTGTAAAAAGCAAAGGACTTTTAATGGCGGATTAAAGGTATACGGAGAGGGTGAATGGAAGGTCAGATAGCAGGGATATACCAAGCGGAAAACGTGGAGAAAGATCCATCTTGGAATTACTCCCTATGGGGAATTGAAAGCTATAGAGTTAACGAAAAATAGCATAAGTGATGATGAAGCAGCAAGTAAGCTTCTCAGTCAAGAGGAATCAAGTATTGATACCTTTGTTGGTGATGGCTCTTATGATAAACGGAGAGTATATGATAGCTGCAAAGACCGAGAGATTGCCACAATTGTCATTCCTCTCTCGGAATAATGCTAATATCTAGCAGTATGGCAATCGTGATGCAAAGCCTCATCCAAGAGGTAGGAATCTGAGACAAATCGGAACTACTTCAACGAAGACAAATGTATATCTAAAACTGACGCTAGAAACGTTAGGAACTATGAACAACTATATTGTAGATGGCTTAATTAGTACTGAAAGAGCGAAATATTAAAAATTCTTAAGTTCTTGATATTAGGCTGGTTTCCTGTTTTACCTTAAGATTAAGGTATTGTTGGCGTTATATCAATTCCATTCATTTCAATGAATTCTATCTTTTGGATTAATTTTAGCACAAAATTAGTACAAATTATGACATAAGAATTAGTTAAAACACTTATTCTCGAACAGCCTGGAAAGATTCTCCCCCCGTTCTTTCTCCAAAAAAACGAAAAAAGCTTGCAATCTCTTCGTTTTTGTTTTACCATCTCCCCCAAGCTAAATAAGCAATTTCCTATCATTTTTTCAGGGATATGCGGGAACTGTTGGATTTGAGGATTGAAAATATATTCACCGCCGGTGGGAGCGACAACAAGTTCTTCCAAATTTCTGTCCAGCTTGAGCGAGAGTTTAGGCTGAACTCCGGAAATGGAAAAATTGTTTATGCCTATAAATAAAATCACTAAGAATGGAAATAAAAAGAAACAAGAAGAGCTAATAGGACTCATCAATTCTCGCATAGAGAAGCTTCGCCCAAAATTACTGGACCTGAGTCGCCGAAATCCGCTTCTATCAACTCGATTCTCTGACAAATCCAATTCTCATATTAGAGTTGTAGACGAATTGCCTAATGTCTTGTTTCAAGAAATTGGCGAAAGGACGATGCAATTTTTACCTTTGCCGCCATTAGATGGTGATCCCAAGGATGAAACCACGCGACAATTTAAGGATTCATTGGCTGATGCCTGTATAACAGATGACATTTATAAAAAGAATTTGGAATCAATTGATCCAGATGACTCAAATGCTCCTGATAAATTGGCTCAAGCTGAACGGGAATTAAAAGATCGCGTTCGGGTTAAACTAGGAATGGCTCCACGGCAAACAATGAAAAATCTATCACTTGTTCAGCACGCCAGAAACAACAACATTTCTCCAAGCTATGATTTGCCCTTGCCTAACGAAGCACATAAGGATGGACGGCACAAAGACAATAAAGTTCAAACACTACTATTGCCCGATTTATTAGAACGGAGATTAAATGCGATTTTGTCGAAATGCACAACATGGATTCAAGAAACGGGCATTGACGTGCTTCGCGTTGCATTTGGCTTCTTAGAATGGAACGATACAAATGACTCTCGTCCGGCATTAGCCCCCTTGATGTTGGTTTCGGTTCAAATTGAAAAACATAAGACACAAAAAGGATTTCAGTTCACGATTACAAGCCTGGGTGATACTCCAGAATTCAATACGATTCTAGCGGAAAAGCTCAAAATCGATTTTGGTCTAGAATTACCAAAATTTAAAGAAAATATAACTCCGGAAGATTACTTTCTTGAGGTTTCAAAATTATCGCCAAGAGGCCTGCAATGGCGGGTTAGAAGACAAGTAGCTATTGGAGTTTTTCCGTCTGCCAGAATGGCTATGTATCATGATCTGGATACTTCATCATGGGATTTTGGAAACCAACCCGTGATAAATAATTTATTTGGTGATGCGAGTTTGGCACAAGGAACTTCGCTTTTCGGTGATGAGTATGACATTGATGATCCCTCAATTGAGATTAAAGTTCCTCTCACCGTAATGGATTCTGACTCTTCACAATTTAGCGTAATGGTTGATGTCGCAGATGGGAAAAACATTGCAGTTGAAGGTCCTCCCGGAACTGGCAAATCACAAACAATCGTTAATACGATTGCATCAGCATTAGCGCAAGGCAAAAAAATTTTATTCGTGGCAGAGAAGATGGCCGCTTTAGAGGTTGTCAGATCACGTCTCGAAGCTTGTAAGTTGGGGCCATTTTTACTTACTTTGCAAGCAGTCAGGTCTGCTAAAGAACAAGTCGTAGACTCAATTCGAGATAGAATTTCTTTAGGGAATGAGATTAATCCAAGGAATTATGAGGAAACACTAGAAGAATTTAAGAATACACGTACTAAATTGCAGAATTATATTCAAGTCATTTCGTCTGTATATGGCGAAACTGACATGACTGTTTATGAAATAATTGGGCACAGCATTTCAACACGCAAGCTTTTTAATGAGTTGCCGGAAGAAGTGCGATCCGCCCCTATCCCCAAACCGGGACAAATTAATAAACAAACCTTAAAGAATATTTCTTCCCTATGTGACTGTCTGGAAGAATCTTGGGATGAATCTAATTCACATAAAAAGTATTGGCGAGAAATTGGCGTGGCAAATGTGGATCTCTTTAGCGCTGACGAAATATTAAATTCTGCAGCCAAGGTTGCTAGGGAATTTAAACAGTCCGCGAATAAGCGGGGCCATCTATTAGAGATAGGTCTTAGCGAAGAGATGGAATGCTCTAAACTCAAAAAGATCTGGGAAGCATTGAATAAATTGCCAGCCAATCGAACAGAGATAAACATTCAATTAATAAAGCGGTTGTCGTCTAGTAGTGCTATTGATCAGACAAGAGGTTTTTTTTCAAAAATTGATAAATTCAAAAAAAGCAAAAATCTTATAAGTGCGATTTTGATCGATCCTTTGGAGCATAGTACAGCAAGCAATTTGTTAAGAATGAGCCAGTTGGCTAAAGAATTAAGTTTGTCTGAATTATCAGAGGAAGAAGCTAATAAAAAGCTTGCGAAAATGCGAGAGGATGAAAAGAAAATAAAAGCAGCGCTGGGCATTTATGATGAGCTGCGCAGGCAAGTAAAAGATATCGATTGTATTTCAATAAAATTCTTAATCGCTCTATGTGAAGTAGCTCAAGACACAGAAAGAAAAATTCTTATATTAAGAGCTGCGCGATTTGAAAAGCCTGAGGTTAAAGATTTTCTCTTAAAATATAAAGCTGAAGCGAAATCTTTACAGGAAAGATATAAGGAATTATCAAAAATATTTAATTTATCCACATCGCCTTATGTGGATGATTTAGTGCGCCATTGCGAAGTCCTTTCGAAGGCTGGTTTCTTTTCTGTTCTATCGCCTAAATATCATGCTGCAAAAAGATTTTATAAATCAATCGCACAAACTGGGAAATGGGATGGAGCCAAATCGGTTATTTTATTGAAACAATTAGTTTTATGGATTAGAGGAGAGAAATCGTTTGCTTGTGATGAGCAAATAAAAGAATTATTAAAATCCCACTTTAACGGAATGAATACTAATTTTGAAATCTTTGAAAAATTATTGGACTTTTATGAGCTGGCAGAAAACAAGCTTAGAGGTCTTGGTAATAAGAATCTTCGAGGGTTTTTATTTTCCGCCCCTCTTGACTCAGTTATGTCGCTTCCAAAGTTGGATGCCGACAATCCTCTCTATCAGTTTCCAGACGAAACAATCGACAGCCTTTTGTATAATGCTAGACAGATGAGAGAAGAAATAAACTTATACGAAAAATCACTGAGCGAGTTTATTGATTTATCAAGATTGTTTTGCTATCCAAAGGATGTTCATGTATCTGAATTAATTAAAATAGCCTGCCAGGTTGAGCAGCTTTATACGTTATGTCTCGAAATATCAAATGATCAGAATATGAAAAATCTCTTGGCCGAATATCATTCAGGAGTTGAAACAAATGCTGTTCTTGTTGAGCCATCGTTAAAAGTGGCAGAGATCGCAGTGGATTTAGGCGATAATTTTGGAAAAATTTATTTGAATTCCATAGAAAATGATTCGATTCAGAAGCATTGCGATGTTATAGAACAAATCCTAAAAGCTGATTCAGATGCAGAAGCGGAGTTGAAAAATTTGACATCACTAATAGAGTCTGATCCTCAATGCCTTCGCAAAGATATGAGCCGAATTGCCTTTTCAGAGTTTATGGCTGAGGCTTCATTGGATAAAGAAGGACTTATTGCTCATTCTGTGGTGGCTCAGAATATTAAAGATGCAGCCAATGAAGGATATGAAGCTGTCATAAAAGCTTTTTCGAAAACAAAAAATTATTATCAGGACTTATCTAAAAATATTGTTGCATTGATAGCTCAGGCAATGGCTAGAGAAGTTTATAAAAGTCACGGCAAGGTTTTGTCCAGTTTTAATGGGATTAAATTAGATAAACTTCGTAAAGAAGTTGCAGCCCTTGATAAATCTATTCTCGAACTCTCCCGTAAACGCCTTCGGGTAAAATTGATAAAAGAAGCAAATCCGCCCGAAGGTAGTAGATCAGGAAAACGAAGCGAATGGACGGATATGAACCTCATCCAACATGAAGTATCAAAGAAAACCAGATTTGTTCCTGTCCGAGATCTAACGAGCAGGGCTGGCAGAGCACTTTTAGAGATCAAACCTTGCTGGATGGTTTCTCCTTTGGCGGTAGCACAATACATTCCTAAAGGCATAATCGACTTTGATTTAGTTATCATTGACGAAGCTTCACAAATGACGCCTCAAGATTCTGTAGGTGCTTTAGTTAGAGCAAAACAAGCAATGATAGTAGGTGATACCAATCAGTTGCCTCCGACAAGTTTCTTTCAAAAATTCATCGATGACGATGAGGAAGACGAAAACGAAGAAGTAATTACAGAAGAGTCTATTCTTGAAATGGCAAATGCGGTTTTCCGCCCAGCAAGAAGGCTTAAATGGCATTACCGTTCAAGACATTCAGGCCTAATTGCTTTTTCAAACAAGTACGTATACGACAACGATTTGGTAGTTTTCCCTTCCCCAGTCGAAAACCATCCACATATGGGAGTGTCCTATCGAAAAATCAATGGGCTTTATTCCAAAGGAACAAATCCAGTAGAAGCCAAAGTTATGGTCGATGCAGTCATTAATTTCATGCATCAGAATAAAGAGAAATCTCTTGGCGTAGTTGTTCTGAATCAGAAGCAAAAGGATTTAATTATGCAAGAAATGGATCACGCCTTAGTTAATGATTCGATCGCACAAAAATATGTTGAGCATTGGGAGAAAAATCGGGATGGACTGGAGTCGTTTTTTGTAAAAAACCTTGAGAATGTCCAAGGCGATGAAAGAGATGTAATATTCATAGGAACGGTATACGGTCCAGAAAAAGAAAATGCTCCTGTGATGCAGCGGTTTGGCCCTATTAATGGTATCACTGGGAAAAGAAGATTGAATGTTCTCTTTACCCGTGCCAAACAGCAAATCGTTACTTTTTCATCAATGACTTCAAATGATGTCCGTGCAGATAACAGAGTTAATGAAGGTGTATTAATGCTTAAGAAGTGGTTGGAATACGGTGCTACTGGACATCTCTTAGTAGATGAATTAAATATTTCTCGAGAACCGGACTCGATGTTTGAACAATATGTAATTGATCAATTAAAAGCCATGGGTTGTGAATTGATGTCCCAAGTAGGTGTTGCAGGATATTTTATAGATATAGGTGTTAAACATTCTAATTGGTCGCACGGGTTCATAATGGGCGTTGAATGTGACGGCGCATCTTATCATTCCTCAAAGTCGGCTCGGGATAGAGATCGCTTACGCCAAGAAGTGTTGGTGGGGCTAGGTTGGCATTTACATCGTATTTGGTCTACAGATTGGTTTGATGATCCCATTCGACAAAGCGAACGCTTACGTGAAGCTGTTCAAAAAAGGCTTGAAGAATTAAAAAAAAGGGGTCTTTTCCCAATTAGTTGCTAAAAGCAAAGGCACTTTTAATGATCAGAGAAAAATACCGAACATCATGAAATCCATAAGCCTTTCTTTTACAATAGTTTAGACAAATTTAAGCGGCAATAGTGCCGTAATTTCTCAGTTCTTGATAAACTGATTGTATTTTTTCATTGTTAGGGTCAAGTTCTAATTTTGATAAAAATAAGTTGAGCAGGAATTCGTTCGTATAAGTTCGTTTGAGAGAGGCCAGAGAAAATCCTTCATTGTCTGATAACGGATAGTTCATCCGATGCTCAATGCATGCAAGATTGAGAAGTCTCAAAATCGTATTAAAATGGAAATTAAGGCTCTCTTTTGTTCGTGCCTGACATGGGTAAGACCCGTAAACTGTTTAGCGTCTCGAAACACAAACTCCATTTGAAAACATGCAGTATAGGAGCGATATATGGTGGCTGGTATCCAGGGTAACATCAGTTGAAAAAAGCAACGCATAGGATTGTTTGCCCTTGGTATCAGTATGTACGACAGAGACAAGATATATCTTCCTTTTCAGAGAAACACGGTACACGATACCGCTAGAGAGCCGTATCTCTTCATCAATTGTATGATAGGAGAGCTTTGACAAGTCAAGGGAATCCAGATTGATTTTGCTTTCATAAAGTCTAGGACGTCCCCGTTTCTTGTGCTGAGACGTTGACGCTTCAGAGAGATATCTGAGATTGGCGTCTTTGCGAAGTTTGCTGATCACATGAAACCCGGCTTCCAGAGTGCCGTTGACAAACCGTCTTTTTGCATAAAATCCGCCACTTGCGATGTACTGATGCAAGGCAACGGTGATGCTTTCTTGTTTCAGCATCTTAATATGATTTATCGGGAAGTCAATGGCGTTTTCTTCTGAATCTTCTCTGGACGGAGGTACTTGTTTGACACTCAAGGTATAGGCTGTGTTGTATGTTTCATCGACTAAGGCAATCGTGGAAATTTCGAGACCTTTTGTGGAACGGTTCTGTACGCCGTTCCAGAAGTTCCCTAAACCATAGGTTGCTTTACCACTTTTGGGAATGAAAGAAGCATCGATTGCCAGGAGATAGTCTTTCTTGGGATTATATACACGTTCGATTGATAAACTATTGAAGTGAACGAAATCAAAAGAACGCCTGAAATTCCGTGAACAGGTCTTCTCATTCAACGCACTATAACGGCTGAGTTGTGAAAAGTTGACTCTGCCCATGAGTGAGAGTGCTGTTTTGAACAAAACAACCATAAATTTTACCCGTGATTTACGTATGTCTTTCATTTGGTGTAAAATCGTCTCTGCAAGTTGCATGTGCCATATATCCTCTTATTGTGGTTCTCGTAAAATTCTCTCGTGAGGTTATATGGTACTTTTTCTTTTATTTTTTCAATAAAAAAATGCCCGAACCATTGTATATAATCATTTCTTAAAAATTATTATTAACCTGCATAATTCCAACACATTTTGATCTAATACTCAAAACACCTTTATATTCAGATCTAAGCTTGGCTTCGTAATTGCGAATAAGCATTGAAAGTTGTTTATTTATTTCGTTTGAGTTCGAAATAGTATAATTATTATCTTTCCATCTTCTTTGCGTAAGAAGTTCAATATCGCTTTTTACATGGGTACCCAATAAAATAAGTTCCTTGTATAATTCTTTTTTTGTACTATCTTCAAAATCTATTATAGATATGTACCGGGCTGAGAATATTTCAGGTACTCCATCATTTTGTGATATCAAAACATCCCCAGAGATAGCATCACTTTTGTAATAATCTATTAATGAATCTATTAAAGGATGACCAATACCCATAAGATCGATGCCTTTTTTCTTGGTGGCTACTTTTCTTGAGAATGTTACATTTTCATATTGTGATGATACCCCAGCATATTTTTTAAGCACAGGTGGAACTGTAATGCTGTCGATGTTCCCAGAGGGAATAAAGCTTCCACCAAGGCTTATAATTGCTTTTTCACAAAAAGTTTTCAAATCTTCAAGCGTATAATTACCTTTGAGTTCAATATAACTTTCGAGATTAAATGTTTTTAAATCCTGTGTTAATTGTCTTAAAGCATTACTTGACTCCCTGGCCTGTTTCAATGCTTCAGATATTTCTTCTTCTGTTCTTCTATAATTTTTATTAATCAAGGCTTCCTTGTACAAATCATTGTAATTTATAGAAGAACTAAGGAAACCTAAAATTTCTGATCTAAAATCTTCAGCTATTTCACCAGTAACATTATCAACTTTTCCTATGGTTTTTGCTATTTCGAAGAGTTTTTGTTCAAGTATCGAATAGACCTTCTCTTCTATCGTTCCTTCTGCAATAAGGTTATATACCTGCGCTGTATCTGTTTGACCATACCTGTGTATTCTTCCTATTCTTTGCTCTACTGCCATAGGATTCCAGGGTAGGTCATAATTGAAAAGGATTCTACATATTTGAAGATTTATTCCTTCTCCTCCAGCAGAAGTGCTTATGAGAAATTGGGCTCTATTCTCTTCCCAGAATGATTCACACGATGCTATTTTATCATCAAGAGGACCACCCTTAATTACAGCAATTCTATTGCTATCATAATATTTGCCAAGTTCTTTCTTTAAAAAGTAAAGGGTCTCAAGATACTGTGTGAATATAATAATTTTCTCCTTTTTATTTTCACTTCTTATCTGTTCTATCGCCCTTACCAAAGTATTAAATTTTCTGTCTGGACCATCATCTATAAGCCCTATCAACTCCTTTACTTTTTGATCTTCATGAGGAATATTTGCAGGCACTTCTATAATGTCATCGCTCATTTCTTGTGCATCAAGTGCCCATTTAGTTATTTCTTCATCAAATTTTGGTCGCTTTTTAATCCTTTGTTTTAACTTAGATATATACGTATCGGCGTCTGTGTAATCAATGATTTCCTTTTCGTATGCTAAAAGTTCAATAATAATCTTACGCATCTCCTCCTGGTATCTTATTATTTGTTTGGAGCTTTCTTCTCTGGTAATCGAACCATAAATACCATTCTCTAGAGCCATTTGTCTTCTTGCATATATAGCTAACAATCTTCTTCTTAATGCTTGCTTAATAGCTCTTGGGCTGGACGACATAATTTTCTGGAATGTTGCCATAACAAAACCAACAGCTCTTTGCTGTTTTGTGGTCTTGTCATTTCCTAGTCCTGCAGCATTATATCCTTCTTTAAGATATTCTGTAAGTTTCTCGTAAAACCGTTGCTCTTTAATTGAAAGACCAAACTTCTGCGAGTGAACCTTACGTCTCATAAATATTGCATTGCCTTCAATATCAGTTGCTTCCTTTTTTATTCTTCTTATCATAACGCGTCCAAGTAATCCCCTGTGGTCTATCATTGCTTCAGGACTTTCAAACAGCTGATCATCAAGAAGTTGTATCAATGACCAGAACTGATAACTGTCCCCTTGATGTGGTGTAGCAGAAAGAAAAAGCATATCACGTGTTATTCCTTTCATTTTCTCTGCTAGCCGGTAGTTTTGAGTAACTTCAATTTTTTCTCCATACCTTTTCCTGCTAAGATGGTGAGCCTCATCAAAGATAATAATATCCCATCCAGGTGCTTTCATAAGTCTTTCAAGTCGAGACGGTTTCTTGATTGTATCAATTGAGACTATTACATGGTTATGCTTCTCCCACGCATAGAGATTTTTATCGGTGAAATCATTCCCAAATATGTCAAAATACAATCTAAAACAATCCTTCAGTTCATTCCGCCAGTTTACCGTAAGTCCTGCCGGGCAGATAATGAGTATTCGGTCTGCATCCTTTCTTGAAAGAAGTTCTTTTATTATCATTCCAGTTTCAATAGTCTTTCCAAGTCCAACTTCATCAGCAATAAGGAATCTTCTTCTCCTTTCTTCAACTACTTTGTGAGTCAGCAATATTTGATGAGGAAGAAGGTCTGCTTTGCTGTTTGATAACTCTCCACCGGAGTTCTCAAGAGGAAGCTGATATGCAAGTTGTTTAAGGAAAAAATCTACAGGTCTATCAGATAAGCCCTTTTCAAATTTTTGAAGAATATCGTCAACAGGCTCGACTACTTTTTCAGGAAATGTCTCAAGAATTCTCTTTCCATCTTTCTCAAAAACTATATCAACCATGTATTCGCCATGATCTTCGCAAACACGAATCACTTCCCCTGAGCCCAATTCTGAACGATACTTAACTTTTACCTTTATGTTTTCTTTTATAGTCATGATATCATCAAGAAGACAGATTGAAGCTTGTTGTATATATATTTGCTCCCCGGACGTTATTGATTGCAGTTGATCCGAAGATAAGATCTATTGGAAGGTTTTCGCCACGGTATTCAAGCCAGAGAGATTCACCTCTTACAAGCCTGCCTTTACATACTATCTGAACTTGTATCAATTTCCGTGTAAGCGTAGATGCTGCTGACTGCAAAATTTTGTGAATTTCTCGCGCAATAGGTAATCTGTCTTCATATTTTGTCATATAGAGCACTTCTTCTATCCCATAAACAAGAAAAGATGAGCGAGGGGATATCCCATCTGGATAATTTTTTATTTCTCTAAGGAAATCTAAAAATCCAATCTTGATTTCGTTTGGTCCGATACCATCTTCTCTGTAAGGTTTAAGATATTTATGCTCTACTATTTCGTAACCTGGCATCTATCATACCTCAATCAGACTTAAAATCTTGTTTATTGGCTCTTGAAATGTACGATTCCGTATCTTCAAATATTCCAAGGCAACACGGACCTGTGGAATTACCTGTCTAAACTCATTCAACCATAACGTTAGATTTTCTGAGGCATTGGCAAGTCCCATAAGATAATGAATGACATCCACCAGCGCCACATTATCAAACCTTTCCTCTTCCATCTCCGGAAAGAGCTTTAACTGATGAAAATTCTTTGTATCTTTTTTAAAAAGCACCTGGAGCTCTTTATATCGTTCTTCGGGTTGTTTCACCTCATAGGTTCTGCCGCGTTTTGCCCTGCCCTTTCGGATAACGCCAGCCTTCATCATGGCATCAATCTCAAGAATACCACGAGTTGCTTTATGTACCTCATCGCTTTGAATCTCTTTTCTATCACAAAGACAGGTGAGATACACATAGCTTATGGGATCTATATGCTCAAGTTCTGAGGGTAACGGATGCTGCGTATTGATGAGTTGCTCCACCATCATCCGTATAGAGACAAGGGCTTCTTGAAGAGGTACAACATCCCCATTATGATCAATAATGGAACCATAGTGTTTACTGTATAACTCAAGGCATTTGCCTATAAGGATAATGTTTATATCTGCGGGTAAGAGTTTTTCACTCCCATATCTGCCAGCCTCAATCCTGTTAATCTCTTCTCGTGCCCTTGTACGTATCTCATGCCTTACCCCAGCCCATGAACGTTTCTTTATATCGCCATTGTCCTGTCTTTTTTTACAAACATGGATGAGGTCATAGGAAATTGACTGTTTATCCATAAGATGCAAAGAACTTTCCGACTCGCCGTGTATGGGGTAGACGGCTTCTATAAAAAAACCCGCATTACAAACAGATTCAAGAAGCGATTCCCATGCACTTCCTTCCGCATGATGAAAGGTAAAAACCATAAGGCCCTCATATTCGAGGTACTCATAGCATTTTCTCCATACTTTAGTAAGTCCTTCTTTATAATCTTTCGCAGTTTTGCCACGCGTGGGATTTACAATTATTTCCTCTACCTTTGGAGTTACATCAGGTGAAAAATGAGAATATGTTTTTGAAAGCAATAGTCTAAGCCAGACATAGAAGAAGTCGGCAAGTTCAGAATAATTAACGTTGCCGGCATACGGCGGGTCTGTAATGACATGGTTGAATTTTTTTGCTTCTGTTAAATTAGAGGAAGAAAAACAATGCAAATCTTTATCACCCTTAATGCCATCATTTTCAATTTTTTTATTTTCCCCATCATTCTTATAATAATCCCATGTTTTATTAATAAATTGTTTGGCTTCAATAACAGAATTATAGTAAGTACTAAAAGAGCCCATACCCATTTCAGCTCCCCATATAGAGCTTTCACACGGCGTGTTTTTAGAAGCAAAATCATGTCGTGCAAATACCTGACGTGTGCAATCACGCTGCCATATATAGCTTGTAAAATCGCTCATATTGTTTAGAGTATTGAAAAAACCACTCAGCAACATCTCCTTCAATACCTGATCTTCTTCCTCACCAATTGCCTTGAGTAGTGTGCTCAAACAGAGGAGTTGTCTCGGATTGAACATCTGATGCCAGTATCTATAATGATGTGCAATTAAGCCCGATTTCGTTTTTTCTCCGATAGGAACTTCCTGTCTTGGATAAGGAAGCGCTTCTCTTTCTTTTTCCCATCTCTTTTCTGCATCCTGATAGCGTTTCAGGTCTGAGGGATTTATCCTTTTAAAAAACTTTCCATTGTTTTTGTTAATATTACAAGAATGGGATAATTTTTTGGTTTTTATCATATTGTTGAAAAGGTCTTTTTCGTCTCCATAGCCAGCACATTTCAGGCAGTAACCCTCCAGGGCATATGGTCTGGTTGGAAGCAGTTGCTCCTGTGGCAGTTTTCGTATGGAATTGATAATTTTGTCCTTTGTGCCGCATGATTGGCAAACAAAGGAGCCTTTTTCTGTAACATTTCCTTTGTTCGGATTGTAATCTTTTTTACAGATAGGGCAAGAAACATCTTCGGGTAAAGTACCACGATACTGCCAGACAGTATAACAATGGGGGCAAAGCAGGACGGTAAGAGGTACTTTTTTCTTTTCCTTTTTCAGCGATTTGATTTTTGCTTGTACATTTTCTGCAGAGCACCAGGGACATATAGCCCTGTGTGTCATATTATCACGTAATGCCCACCGTTTATGGGAGCGTAGTTCTCCGGACGCATCCTTCAGATTATACGTTGTGAGTGTTTTTTCTGCTATCAGGGAAGCAGGTTCAATATCCATATCAAACCTCTTTCCACAATACCTGCATTCATAGTCGGGTAAGTACCTTATTGTTGGCGCTTTTTGAGCAATAGTATAATTGCTAAAAAGAGGGACTTCCTGTTTACAATTTGGGTTTGTGCAGATAGCGGATTTTACCCAGAAGGTGTAAATAATGTCGGCACCTTCCCTGCCAGCTTCACAGCAAGGACACTCTGTTTTGTAATGACTGAGCAGTTCCTCTTTTACTGATTTTCCAGAATTGGTTTTGCGCTCCTCAAGTCTTTTAAATGCATCCATGAGCCTGTCAATATCAACCGGTTCTACCTCTGTCTTTACGATAAACCAGGCAACAGGATTTAAATCAATACCCGTCACATGACAGCCAAGACGCAACGCCTCGACAACGGTTGTACCACCTCCCATGAACGGGTCAAGAATTTTTACGTTATTTGTATCAGGATCATTTGTATGATCTTTGTAAAACTCCTCCATGATATCCGTTCCGATAGGCTTCATAGATGCCAGGAGTATCGCCCTGAATACGCACGACGCCCTGCGGGCAAACCACTTATGCATCTGATAAATAGGTTTAAATGCATTGCGTTCCGGCACTGCCAGCCTATTTATTTCAACGATTGGGAAAGATTCCTCTATTGCACGTTTCGTCAAAACCTTATGTCTCCAAAATGATCCACGGCGTCAGCATTTCCATTAAAGAGAGTCCCCCGTGCTTATATAATTTTGTTGCTGCATCCCCTGTAGACCTGGTCTTTACACGGCCTTTGATCATAGCAAGCCGTTTGTTGTTATCTCTTACAATATCATCTGATAGTGGAGGATTGGACTTTTCTCTAAGGCAGGCATATCGATCATTTCCAAAATATTCATTCAGTTTTTGTATCTCTTGACTACTTCTCACAAAATCCATTCCCGTGCCAAAGAATATATAACCATGATCACTGGTAATTATTATCCTGTTTTTCCCTTTTATCTGTTGTACGGTGTTCATCCAGGCTGTTTCAAATTGAATCTGTATATTTTCAAAGTGATGGTCAAATCGTGCTCCGCTGTCTTTGTATGTATTGTCAGGAAATGCAGACCATACAAGCAATGCATTATTTTCTTTTATATTGCCTAAACTATGAGTTGGGCTTCCGGAATACATAGCCGTAATTCCCCGCTCAGTGAGTTCCCTTCTACCAACAAGCTGCGAAGGCCCAACTCGTGTACCTTTCAATTCACGCTCTATAAAGTCAATCGTTTCGCATGGTATAGCGGCATGTGAACAACTTATTTCCTCAATTTTGAAACCTGATTTTTCAGAAAGTTTTATAATAATGGGAATTTCCCGCAGGGAAAGGCCGTCAAATACCACAATGGCAGTTTGGTTGTCGGAAAGAATGGTTAATAGGTTTTTGCTGGGATCTGGTGGTGATAACAATTCCCCATAAATTCTATCGGCCGAAGCGGATATTAAGGTTTCGAATCTGTTGACAGACACTTCGCCTTTTTTGAGATATTCTATGGGACTAACTGTTTGATAATGCGAAAGGCTCCATACTTCTTCTATAAGCCATTTCTTAATCCAGGCTAGTCTTGGCCCGGCATTGGTCAGTTTTTCAAGTAATGAGAGATTGAAATATTCCAATCAGCCGCCCTTTTTATTTATTTCTAATGTTATGTCTATAGAATAATCTGCACCAGATATTGACGGTAAGGATTCGATCTGTTGTTCTATCTGAGACTTTGAGAATCGGCCAGTTTTTGTAATGGCTATTTCAGCAGTAACATCACCTTGACCATTAAGATTTCCCCTTAGTAAATTAGGAATTGTACTCAAATCTCCGATATCATTTTTTTGATAGAATATCTTGTAGCAAACCTTTATTATCTCTAAGTCCTGATATTGCTGTAACCTGGAGGCAGTTTCCTCTCTGAGATTCTCGATGCTTGTTTTGGGAAGTATTTTCAAGGAAACCATTTCTTTTTTGGGACACATACACGTTTCTTGACCACATTTTGGACATGTGGATTGTGGTAAAGGTTCTCCACATACACATGTTTTTTGTCCACACTGTGCGCAAGCAGGCGAAGGTTGAGGTAGTGGAGAAGTTGGTTGTTCCTGAATAGGATCAATAACCTTGGCATTGACGAATTCTGGTTCTGAAAGATCGATATATTCTCTACAATAAGAACGCTTGCTATGTTGTATTCCAATTAAACCCTCTCTGCATAATTCCCTTACAGCCTTTGTAAGCAACTGATAAGTAACGATGGGAAAACCGAGTGTTGCTTTATATTCTGCATCTATATCTTTAACGAGTTTCTCTTTTATATGGTCAAGCCGCGATTCGAGATGTTCCTTTATCCTCAGCAAGGGAAAATAGTCATGACTAAGGGATTCAAGAACTTTATCTTTATTAAAATCTTTGGAGAGAGGCTCAAGTTCTATTTGGTCATCACGTACATTTGAACCGTATGTTATCCAATGAATAAAGACCAATCCTGCTCTTTTAATCCGTTCAATAATATATGATTGATCTGTTCGTGCAATTCTTTCAAAATCAGATTTTCGTGAAGTATTTCGCGCATTTTCAGCAAGTTCCTTTGCAGCGATAGCCCTCTTTGCCCATTTTAAAAGATCCCTGTCAGATAATAATTGAAATGTATCATCTTTCGGCTCAAGTAAAAGGATAAGGTTTCTCATGTCCATACCATAATAGATATTATGCCTTTCCTCCTGTATTAAACGACGTCCAGTAAGCACATATCTCAGACGATTTTTATCAAAATCGTTTAATAATTGCTTTGTTTGCTCTACAGAGGTAAGTACAATAGTACTTGATGTTTCTCTGAATATTTCGGATTTTACTATATCTATAATAAAACTCCTAGCATGGTCATCCTGATAATTAAGAGATCGATATTCAACCTTTGCTTCAGGTTGTTCTTCAATATCAAAGTAAAACCTATCCCCATCCGTATGAAAATAAGAGGCATATTTCTGGAAACTCATTATTGCAAGATTATAAGCATTAATGTCTATAGTTGGAGAAAGAATATCTGATACAAGCTGATTACGAGACCCGCCTTTATCAACTCCAAAGCCTGTAAGTGAGTAAAGAAGGACGGAGGAAGCTAGCCTACTTGCTATTGGTACTTTTGACTTCAGTTCCTCCATATTCTCTACTGCTCTGTTTATAAGATCTCCTCCAATATCTAAGTCTCTTAGCATTATGGTGTTCGCTTTATCTTCTAAGGAGGCATCGGCTGGTGTGATAATATCATTCTTAGTATGAGTAAGTTTAACAAGGTTTCCAAGGAAGGAAAGGGCACCTCTCACATTCTGGAAACCACCTCTTGCTGGTATTTTTTTCAAAACAATATCTATTAATGAAGGTGAAAATGGATAGGTTTCTTGAAATCTGTTTTTCAACTCTTCTATATCTGATGAAATATGTTTTTGCCATATGTTTACATAACTATCTACAATAGGTATGATAGATTTAGTGTTAAATGCTAAACAATTTTCAAATAAACGATGCAATATTATATTACACTGATCTTTTGCATTATCAAACTTAACAATACATCTCGGGACCCGCTTCAACGTACTTCCTGGTTCTTCTCTATCGCTATAAATGCTCGCAAACATTGTAACTTGTTTTGATCTATTGCTAAACTCCGAGAGCATTTGTAAAAAAGCAATATTTTGTGCCCGAATCGCAGTATCATCAATCACCTTTATACCTTGTTCAAGTTCATCAAATATAAGAATAATCCTCTTATCTCCAAGAGCTTCTTTAAATTCCTGAAGACTAGGGTGTGTTATTCCTTCCGGAGCTTTCCTATCAAACTTATCAAATATCAATTTCCAAATATACTTATATGGTGTATCCGTAAACTTATTTATAAAAACAATAATGTCATTAGGAATAGAGCACTGTAGATTATTTTGGTTAATCCACTTCTGTGCAATTACGGGATATTTAAAAAGATTGTAAGTCAAAAGAAGAAGATGTGATTTGCCGCTACCTTTTAAACCTTCAAAAAGGAATAGACCAGACGAGTTCTTTTGCGAGGAAAACCTTATATTTATTTGCTCAAGAACTTTCTGAATATCTGATGTTGGATAAGTAAGATTGAAAAATAACTCAGGATCAGCCTCGATTTTTTTTGTATTACTAGAATTTAAATTAGCTACATCTATAATTCCTTCAACACCTTCTTCAGAGATGGTTTCTAATCTAGGCTTTAAATATGATGAATAGCTCATATTATCCTTATTTGAAGTTTACTTAAAGAATTAAATTTATACCTTATTTATTAAAATTAATTTTGCATAACTTGTAGCGCTACAATAGGTTGAAGATCAAAAACACATTCTTATATTTCAGTTCTACAAAACTTGGAAATAACATTCTCATTTCAAAGAGAACTTATATTCAAAACTATTTCTGAGTAAAGAAAGACAATACTATAATCTTCTGTAGATACTTTTTCAACTAAATGTCTTTAATTTTAAACTTTAAGCACAATCCTATAAGCACATCATCTTACTAAAAGTGAATTTCAAAAGGCAAAATTATTACCCACTCTTGTAAAATTTTACAAAGAGGTTCAAAAAGTGTATAATGATAGCCAGATAACATCATAGAATACCCTTGTAAAACATTATGAAATAAATTTAACCGATAATCTCTATTTTAAAGCTATACTCCTATATTAGCGCTATTAACCTGTACATTTATCCAATTCTCTAATAAAAGGATTCATAGATTGTCATCAACTAAAATTGAAGCCATAAGAATTGTAAACGAAGTTCTTTTGCCAAATATCAATAATCCAAGTAAAATCATTAATGAAATCGTTAGTATTTGGGAATATGAAAACATTGAAAAAATTGAGACTTATTCTGAATGTATTCAAATATTGAATAATAAGCATCATATAAATTTTTTAAAACTTGCCATTGATACAATAAAAAATGGTACCAATACATGGGATATCGTACTTATTATAAAAGATACGATTTCTGATCTTGTTATAGATATAGACTCTTTACTCGAACTTCTCATAATTCTCTATAAGGAAATGAAAGGAGACCTTGCATCGGGTATCTTACATGAGCCGATTGGCAAATTAGTATCATTACAACCTGACATTGGTAGATCATTATTGGAAAAAATGATTCTTCATAATG
Source organism: Candidatus Jettenia sp. AMX1 (assembly GCF_030263775.1). Taxonomy (NCBI): domain Bacteria; kingdom Pseudomonadati; phylum Planctomycetota; class Candidatus Brocadiia; order Candidatus Brocadiales; family Candidatus Brocadiaceae; genus Candidatus Jettenia; species Candidatus Jettenia sp. AMX1. Next base: position 86,345 of record NZ_SZPP01000014.1, on the reverse strand, counting down.
AGGAGGCTTATACTGATTATATATCAGTAATTCTTGTAACGCTTTCAACTCAAGATTTTGAAAAAGCACATCGATATGCTCTCGATTTAGCGGAGAATCCCTCAAAATTTATCTCTTATGCAGCTATTAATGCATTAGGCCTGTTTTCTTATGAATTGCCACAGCATAAAGAATTTCTTAATCAAACACTTGAGAAGTTCAAATCACTATTGTCTAAAGAAGATATCAATCTTCAAGCTTCAGTTGTTCATAGCTTAGGTCGTTTAATTCCACTAAAAACAGAGATTAAAGATATTATTGTCAAATTAGCGGATATTCAAGAACAGGAAGTTCAATATCAAATTTCAGTTACTTTATTTAGATGGAAGAAAGATTCGTTTCGTGAAGTTTGGTTTAAAGAAAGCCTTCTTAAATTAGCCCAAATTAGCTATCAGCAGAAAATAGTCATTGATAAATTAGATTTAATTTTAGCAGATATTCTAAAATTAGAAATTGACTCCAAGTTAGTTGAACAATTCTTATACAATTGGATTAAGAATCAACCTATAGAAATTTTAAGAAATAATAATATTGCAGATTATTTTGACTCTACTTTGCGAGTCATTGTCAAAAACAAGGATGTAATAGAATATTATATAACCATGTGGTTTAATGATGATGATTATAAATTCCATTTTGTTTCGGCAAGTATAGTTCGATACCTCAAAATCTGTGAAATAAATTGTATTAAATTAAGTAAGACCTTAATTGATCAATTTGATAACGAAGATATATTATTTATAATTCGTAAGATATTAGGCCATGTCTTTGATTCTTCATTACTATGTCATTTAACCTTTTCTGTACTTCAACGATCAAATAAAGATGAAGGATTAAAACAGATTGTTGTTAATGCATTCATCTCTCACATAAGTCGTGATTATCCAAAAAGAGTTATTGATTTTTTAGAATTACAGGAAATTTCTTTAATTGAGGACAGTTTCATAAAGAATACTATTACAATTATCCTGGATTATACTAAGAAGTATCTTTCGGCGTTAAATGAATTGCCACGACTAAAAGAGTTTAAGTCAACAAATGCACAACGATATCAAATTGAACTCGAACAGCAAAAAAACATAATGTCTACATTTGAAAAAGCTCAAGAGAATTCTATTTTTTTCTCAATTACCGAACGGATTACCATTAAGTACGGTCATTCGTGGTTTCATTGGTGTGATAATAAATTTAGTGAAAGGAATTACTTAAACTCTATTTCAACTTCAGTAGAAGTACCGAGAACTGAATTAATTTCACCAGTATCATCTGCCATAAAGAGATTCAAGTGCCAGTTAGCTAAGCGAGGTGTATAATGAAATTAATTATCCGCGAATATCTTGAAATGCTAAAAGAATCTAAAGGACTTGATGCTTTAATACCAGATTTGCTTTTAGCAATGGATATACAACCTCTTAGTAAAGCACAAATTGGTGTTCGGCAATACGGTGTTGATATCAAAGCCGTTGGAAAAGACGAGGATGGAATAAAAAAGGTTTTTTTAATAATAGTAAAGCAAGGGAACATAGGACGATCAGATTGGGATAACAATGAACAATCTATTAGACCTACTTTGAATGAGATAAAAGATATCTACCTAGTAAGTCATATTGAAAAAGAATATGAGGATTTAACTAAAAAAATTATACTTTGCACTAATGGTAATTTAAAACAGGAAGTTGAATTAAACTGGAAAGGATATAAAGAACGGAGCAGTATTCCCAATAAATTAGAGTATGATTTTTGGAACGGGGATAAACTATCTATACTTATAGAAAAGTACTTTTTTGATGAATTTTTGTTTCCTAACGAGATACGAGTAAATATTCGTAAATCAATAGCTCTTCTTGGTGAAGAGGACTATAACCCAAAATATTTCTATAATTTATTAGATCGTATATTATTTAATTCAGATTTTTCTGAAGAGAAAACACACTCAATTCAGAAAAAGAGAAACAAGGCATTCCGATTAATTAATTTATGTTTACATGTTCTTTTTTATTGGGCAAAAGATTCCGATAATTTAAAACCTGCACTTTTTGTCTCAGAAAGGACAATTTTACTTTGTTGGGAACATCTTCGAAAATTTAATTTAACACAAGATGAAAAGTATTTAGATTATTATTTCAAAATTTATAAAACGTTTTTAAAAATTGCTAATGAATACTTTTTAAAGATTCAAGCCAACTGCCATACTCTTGATGGGTTATCAGGGTATGGAACTCATTTCATTGAAGAAAGCTTATTAATTTTTGAACAAATTGGAATTCTTAGCATCATTGGAATTGTATCTTTACAGATTTCAATCCATGAACAAGATGAAAGCTTGAAAAGTTATATTAATACAATTGTTAGTTCGTTAATAGCTTTAATCAAAAATAATCAAGCATCAAATAGTCCCTGCTATGATTCTCATTCAATAGATATCTGTCTTGCTATTTACTTGTTATCTTTAGCAGGTCATAAGCAATTTATAGAAAATTGGATAAAAGATATTATCTCTCATATCGCTTCTAGCTATCATTACGTGGGGAAGTATTTTCCTGTTTCAACAGATTCATTTGATGATTTAGTTTCATTAAATATTAGCAATAAGATTAATAAAGAAAAATTAATGGGCTTATCGACTCTTTTGCCTATATTAGCACAATGGTGTGTTTGTTTAGATTTAAAAGAAGCTTACAATTATATTAAAAGAACTATTAAAGATGCCTTTTTATTCGTTAATTTACAGCTTTGGTATCCAGATGAAGAGACAGATAACTATCTATATAAAACTAATGCTGCTTATCAGAGTGGATCAACTGAAGTACGTATTGAATTGCCTGATTCGTTAGAAGAATTAAAGAACAAATTTCAGAAAGTTCAAGTTAACACTATTGAGCCCAATAAAATATCATCTCTGAGATCTGGTATTCCAGCATTGGATCTAATTGCTAGCCGACATTTTAGAACACCTGTAATGCCCTTTTATTGGCAAAGATTGCCAGAATAGTAGGGGTAAATCTCCTAGGCTGTCCGAGAATTGTTTTGGGGATCAGAAGCTATACTGTATGTTGATCAACTATTACAATTTGAACAAAATACAGTATATATCAAAGGCAATTGTGAAGTCTGGCACTTTCCTAAATTTAAGAAATTCAAAACAATCTAATGCTCTGTTTGGAAAAGCCAATTTTTGTGCGATTTCTGCTACAGCAAACTATTAAGAACTATACGCTTTCAAGTTTGAAATTTGGCATTTCGATACTTACATTTTTTGCTATAAGTATTTCGCCACTTTTAAAGATCACTCCAATATCACATGTTTTAGAAACAGTCTCGCTAATCTTTGAAATCTCATCCATCAGAAAGAGTATAACTCTTATGTTATGAGATAGGTTTTGTTTAATATCAGGAAGCTCTTTTAATATTCGGAAATTATTATTTAAATAGATACAATGGTTTGGACATTTTTTTATTGAAAAAATGTCCAAACCATTGTTTTTACAGAGTAACGATTAACGAAGATTCGTTAATTGCAGAAAGTCAACTCTCTATCTTTTTGTGTAATTGTTCAATGACAAGTTCCACAATTGCCCGAGTAACAAAAAGACTGCTTATATCATAGAGGTCGCTTATATACCGTTCAGCTTTCGCTAATGAGATTTTACCGTTTTTGTATGCTTTGATTACAATGCCAAGCGAACCTATCGGCGTTATTTGAAGAGATTTGGCTGCCTCGCGAACAGCAAGATCGTCAGTCAATAAAATTGGCAGATTTATTTGTCTACAGAGATACAGACATTCTATCTCTCCGGAATGTAATTTCTCTAATTTTTCTTTATGTGTAAATTCGGAAATTTGCAATTCTGGTAAATTGTGGTTGGTAATGTGTATCTCTTTTGATATGTTTTTACTGTGTTCACCAATTTCCAGCCATACGACATGCGGAACGTGTACGGCATCAAATATGTGTAGGATTGCAATACCGCCGATTTCGCTCAGGTGGATAAGCGGACCTGCATCAGCCACAGCAGCCTTTATTTCTTCATCGCCCACGCTAAGTCCTCCATCACGGCATCACGCTGTTTTTCAGCCAATTCTACCCAGTCAATCCCTACCGCTTCTATAGCTTCACCACGAGAAATTTCTCCCCGTAAATAACGACCAAGAATAAGTTCACGCGTTAATTGGCGTAGTCCAGCCTGTAATGCCAGCGCCATTACTTCTGTTTCTGACTTATGTGTTTCACGTACCAGTGTTTCTAAATTTGTCATAATATTTTCCATAATTCTAAACTCCCGCTTTAAGATTGTTCGGTTGCTTACTTCATCTAACTTGCTACTCTGCTTTATTATAAGTGCCTCTGAATCGTTTGTCTATTTTATCTTATCAAAACACAGATTCTGAACACTCCAACGAAAGCTGTTGAACATGGCTTATTGGTTTATTTTGCCTTCCTCAAAAGGGTATGTCTTCACTATTGATATCGTCTTCAAATTCACGTTCTGTGCTAAGGCTTGTAGGGACATGGAATACCATATCTTTACTTGATTGCTGTGAGGTTATTTTCAGGGCTTTTTCTACTACTGTTAGAACGTAGTGTACGGCATGCTGTGTGTCACCATTCCATTCCTGGTATCTTACTTTGTTTGTCAATTCTTTTTTCAACCAATTTTCAGGAAATTGGCGATGCGGTCTAGCATAAATGCTGCTTTATCAGGTTCATCATGATCTAATGGGAAAACGATGTTGTGGAATATCAGGTTATTGGGATGTTTTGGGAATTTCCCTTTTTCTATTTTGCTCAGGATTCTATAGGTAGAGGTAATCATTCTTGCGCCTCTTTGTGTCTTTCTTTCATCGATGTTTTCTGTCTGTATTTCATAATAGCCTGGTTCAATAAGATTATAGGTTGATGGTTCTTTCCTTGGGAAATTGTAATTATACATATTTTTTCCTCCCTCTAAGTTTGGCATGGACAAACAAGCCTGACATGGTAATCAGCTAAAGTTTGTCCATGCCACCCATTAAAGGTTCTTTTTAATAAAATTCATACATATTACATCATAGCAAAGAGTTCTTTCTCTTTTAATCTGTTATAGAGTTCTATCTGCTTTGCTCTATCATACAGCTTATCGAGAGGTTCATATTGCTTACATATTTCGTTGAACGTGTCTGGATCCACCCGCCCTTTCATCTTCTCTATACATTTCAAAAACTCTGTATTATCGCCAAAAGCCTTTTGTTTGAGCTTTTTCTCGTCCAGCTTTTCCTTATTCCTTGGCAAATACAAATCTCTAAGTTTATGCGCCTCTTTCTGCTCATTTATAGGCGTCTGTGTTTGATTTAAATTAAGGACAGGCTTATCGTTGTTTGAAGTAAGCCAGGTATATATCATCTCCCCGGTCTCACGGGTTATCTTGAAATACTTACCGTCAAAGAGTGATGTCCGGTCCTTCGTCGCTGTTGCGGTATGTTCCTGACTCAAATCAAAAAAGATCATAAACTCGTATTCAAGCCCGTCACGGAAAACGGGCTGCATGCCTATCTTTCTAATAATCGTTTTCCCCGAAGTATCCTTATCAATTGCATACTCCATCTTTGACCGTGCTGTTGCTATGATATGACATTTCGATTGCAGCATTGCCTCAATAAGGGCAGTATGCAGTGGGGTAACCTGTCGCCATGCTGTGTAAGAGTTGTCCTTACCTCCGCTAGCTACTTTTGCATGGAAATCCAACAACCCACCCTCTCCAGCCCATGCATGGCTCAAAGAATCAATAATAATGGTGTTATAGCCCTGATTCTCTGCTTCTTTGATTGCGTTGATGTATTTTGTACAATCAAACGGCGGTTGTAACTCAAGAATATCATAGTCAAGCATATCTGAATACAATGCGCCAGAGCCATGTTCTGTATCTATCATGGCTATCCTGTTACCTAATCCTGATGCAACACGTAATGCCGAATAGGTCTTGCCACTACCGGCTGGTCCACAAAGACATATCCGTGCCTTACTGAGTGATTTTTGTGCTCTTTTAAACATGCTTTCATCTCCTTTCTTCCTATTCTCTTTAGCTTTTTTTATCCAGCCATCCATTCCTTTACTCCTTTTCCCGTTTATTTAGTGTAGAGATATATAACTCAACTGCTTCGGCAACCATTTTGGTAATGGGTTTCCGTATCTCTACCTTTAATTTGTAAAGCACTTCCATGTTTTCCCTTGAGATTCTATTTCCAACCCATGCGTATTTAGGGTATCCCATACTCATCCTTTCTCCTACCCGCATCATAAAGACACGGGTGGGAATCATGAATTCATACACTATCAAGTAACCTTCCTGCCTGTCGTTCCAGATCAACCCTCTGGTCAATATGTGTCTTATCACGTGCCATTGCCGATAAACCCTGTACGATATTCCAAAGGCTTGTTCCGTTACCTTCTTCCTTTACGGCATAGTCAAATGCCTTTTCTGATACTGCCTTTGTAAAGCCGTTTTTCTGTAACCAATCAATCGTACCTTCCTTATCCCTTGCAGGACGATACTCCATGGCCTTCTTCATGGTTTGAGTTTCAACGTTTGCTGAAGACTCAATGTATCTACTGAGTGCAGGAATAATTTCAGAGAAAGCCCTTGCTGGTGCATTGAGGGAATGTTTTATTCTGATCTCTTTCACTTCATGAGCACCCCACACAATATGGTTTCCACACACATACCGATAGAGAAACGTGGTAAGTCCAAAACTTGACTTGCCAACTTCACTATTCCAAATGAAAAATCCCCGTGAGAGTACTTCCTTTCCTACTTCGATGTGATGGTCTTCATCGATAAGAAACAGAAATATATCCCGGTCTGAAGCATACAACCCAGCATTTTCCATTTCCCTACCGTCTGAGTCCTTTCTTTTATAAGCGGGTGGATTATGCCAACTGGGATTCCTTTCACAGAGGCCTTCAACGGCTCTGACGACATCAATATCCCAAATTCTCCCATAGGATTCAGAGGTAAATGCCCTGACCTCTGTACTTCCATTTACGGTAAGTAAGAGTTTGGCTCTTTGCCGTGTCCCTGGTAATGCATAATTCAGGTTTTGAGCAACGAGATCCCCTGGCAGGGTTCTTAGATATGAGGCAGGGGCACCGGCAAGTTGACAGAGTTGGTTAAATGACCAGTGGGTTACATCAAGATGCTGATGATCATAGGCGAGGGTTATAGCATCCTTGCCTGGTGATATGCTCAGTTTCTGTACCTCTACTACACCCTCATAAGAAATGCTTCTTCGATTCATAACTGCATTCTTCAAATCTTCTACGGTAGTAAATCGTTCATCGGCAGGTCTATTTCTCCACTGATGAGAAGCGGTGAGTAAATTCGTGACCATAGTTCTCCTTTCCTCTCTTCATTAATTTTCGAATAGTTTGTATTACTCATACGACAATCATAAAAGTATTACACTTTTTCTGGTTTAATATCCTCTATTTCATAAATAGGATATAGTCTCTGCTGGATATTCTTAAATTCCTGTTCCAACTGGTGTAATTTCGTGCGTAAGGTAGTAATCTGATGTTGCACGTAGTTGAATTCCTCGTCATTCACAGTAATTCTCCTGGTTAATTGAAGGTCGTAACAAAATTGGATGGTGGTGGAATGGTCATACACATCATTTCAAAGGTATCAATCCCTTCCTGATAGCCAAGTTGCCGTAAGGTAGCACACATCAAGGATGCACCTTCAAAGATTGCCCGGTCAATATCATTCCGGTTTGATCTTGGATCTTTACAACATACGAAAAGCTCATGTATACCCTGTTGAAAGACCTCCGGGGTTATGTGCTCTTTCTGATGAGTCATATATCGTTCCTTTCATTCGTGTTCAGAAACAAAAAAGGCGACCTGAAAAGGGTCGCCTTCTATTAACTATAGGAAATTGATTCCTACGTAAGATTATCTACCAGACTACTTTCCCTCTCTGTTTTATCGTAATTCAACGGGCATAATCACAGCCGAGTATCCCGATGTGCCCTTGATAACCCATGCATCACCTGGCTTATCTGGCAATTGTATTGTAACTGACTCATCAGGGATATTCTCTAACATATCGATAAGATACCATGGATTTACAGCCCCTGTGTAAGCAGGTCCCTGATACTTGCCTTTTACAATCCCCTCGTATGCAGACCGATCAGTGGCTCTGGCAGAAAGAGTCAGTTGACCGGTATCGAACGTACCCGTTACACAAGGGTAACTATCAGAAACAGAGAGTTTTGCCTTGTGCAGGTTTACCAGGAAATCTTTTGTATCAACGAGAAACTCACTTGCAAAGACCTTCGGGATTACATCCTGATAGTGCGGGAACAGGGCATCTACAGCTTGATATCGTACCGTACAACTCATACACCCCGGCACGTTCAGTTCGAATATGGCATTCGTTGGTTTCTCTCGTTCCGTATCTCCCTTGTTTACCTCCTCTGTTTGTGTGCTGTTTGCAAGGATCACCTTACCCGTCAGATATTTTGCAACCTGAGCAATTTTGGAAGGGATTATAATATCTTTGCCATTGGGATCAGGATTGGTATTGCTGACCGGTACCATGTGGAGACGATTCCCATCTGCACCAATAATATTCCCTTGCTTGAAATCGAAATAGATACCGCAAAGGGAGGATCTAGTCTTGTTATTGGATGTTGCCTTTTGTACGAAAGCAAGCTTATTCCCGATATCGCTTATGATGTAATTCTGCTGGGTATTTCCAGGTGGTGGTATTTCGGGGAAGTGTTCGATCTTCTCTCCTGTTACAACGAACGATCCTATATGGACTTGAGGTACATCTCCTCCTGCAATCCTTATGTTTGTGGTTTCTTCTTTTGATTGTATAATCCTTGCCAAGTCGTTAGCATAGACACATATCCCATCAGTACCCTCAGTAGTAATGGTGTAGTTCTTTCCAAGCTCTAAATAACCAATACAATGTACTTCCAGATCGGTAGCATCAATGCGAAGTTTATTGCCAATAACTTTGAATCGGATTGTTTCGAGAATAGTCCTCCGATTACCTTTCGATACACACTTCGATGCAATGGCAATGATGCTCTTCAGTGGCTGTGTTGAGTTAATTTTTGGCTTAGCGATACCACTCCCTTTCCCAGCGTGTTTTAACCCAATGACTATAGGAAATCTCTTTACTATCTGTGCATGTTTGGTAGTGACAAGTTCCCTGGCAACAGGGATAGGAATCTTCCCCAGGTTACGCTTGTTACTAACCAGAGTAACTTTCTTTGTAAATAAACCCATTTTTAATCCTCCATAATTCTCAACTGATTACTTCATATCCTGATATAACGATAGCTTTTTCACAATGAAAGGAGGGCATCATGAGAACCGTGGTTCTTCATCCCCTGTGCCTGGTTAATTTTCCCGGTGCTACTTAAACTTCTTTTCGTAGTATGCTTCTACGTGTTCTCGTGTGAATCCTTTCAAGTGGGGAAGTTTCTTCGCAACATCATGGTCAATCTCCGTATAGAGTTTGACCAGGAGCATATCTGCACCCAACAGGCATCGGGAATCTAGAGAAGACCCTCCCAGGGGATAGCCTCCAAAGAATCCCACATGCTTATGAACGATAAGCCATTTCTCTATAAGATCCTTTTCTGTTTCAATTCCTGGTTTTGTCTGGTAGTTCATGGAGATTATTCCTCTTTTTTCTTTCTCTTACCTAGCCAGTTTACGAGCAAACCGATACCGTTTACCAGCAAGGTTGCACTTGATAACAGGCATGATACATGTATCGGATATACATTTTTTGCTTCTAAGGAGATATAACAACCCATGATGGGACTACCGCAGAAGATACAGGTATCGATTTCTTGGAATAGTTGAGCACGGTGTGGGTCTTGATACAATTCATCTTCAGATGAATCAAAGGTATGCTCATATGGTCCTGTATATTCGTGATCCGGAAACCGTGGATCCTGCATGGTTGAGTTTCCCCTTGTCGTCTTGATCTTTAGCTTAAACACAGGTATCTCCTCTCGCTTTAAACAAGGTGTATGATAAGTTCTTTGCTGTGGCATTGGACGGTGTTGATCTTCTTAAGGTGCTGAAGGCTTACGATGCTCTTAGTTCCTGGAATTTGAGTAATACAGCAAGAGATTATGTTGTCTCCTCTGTATTCAAGAAATGGGAATTGCTTGTTTACAAAAGGGAGTGTGAATCGATAGTAAAAGGGTTGTATCTTGAGGAGATGTGCCAGGATATAGAAATCATGGTCCGTGTGATAATGGCTGCTATAAGCAAATTCAGCAGAGATGTGGTGAGAATCAAATACGATATGACCCTTATGGATGGCTATTTTCCCATGGTTTCCCATGTGTTGATTGATATAATCCTCAGATAGGGTAATTTGCTTAGTGGTATCGATGGTATTGAGTATTTCTCGGTACATGGATTGTCCTCATATTAAAGCGGTTACGTGAGTAAAATAGTGATTGATACAATAAAAAACCCTCACACCGCATTATTTCATACGATATGAGGGTTTAAGAACTGAGCTATCAATGAATCAGGCTTGTGCTGCTTTTTGAACCAGGGTTACCTGTGGTTGTGCCTGTTGCGGTCCTGGTACGTGTTTTCCCTGTTCTTGCACTATCTTCTGTACTCCAAGCTGTACTGATGCCTCTATCTTTTTGTTATCAACGAAAAACTTCCTTCCAAACCAGCCGATAGCAAGGCATCCTACAGAAGCTCCGGCAAGGATGAGTAATCCTGTTAAACCAGTGTCTTCAACGGTGAATTCATCCATACGTTTTTCTCCTTCCTTCATGAAAAAATGTAAGAAATAAGTTTCCATCACCAAATATTATTACAGGAAATGAATAGATGTAACGATAGGGTATAAGGGAAATTGGCTTCGTTTTGACCGAAGAGGGTTCACCAGATATATTTAAGAGAAAAATGGAGTGAAAAAACATGGCAACAGAAAGACAGATTCTGGCAAATCGGGAAAATGCAAAGAAATCTACGGGACCGTCTAATATATCGATAACAAAGTTTAATGCTATGAGACACGGCATGACATCGAAGCAACCCGTTATGTTGCCCCATGAAAATAGGGAAGAATTTGATGCTCTCTTCCAAAGTATCAGAAGCAAGTTTCATCCACACCATGAGTTTGATGATGAATTCGCTCTGCAAATTTCTCTTGTCTTATGGCGGTTGATACGCGGATGGTTAGCTGAACAGATACTTATAAATGAGTTTACCGACCTGGAAGGTATTCGATGGGATGATTTGTTACAGAGTGGATATTTATTGAGAATTCAGAAATATGAATTGCGATTAACGAATCAATTGTATCGGTTGCTTAAAAATTTTAAGAGATTATCTGCAACTGCCCCAATGCTCGCAGAATAACCAAATATTGTGCTTGTTTAAGGAACCAAAGGTTATGCAAGATCACGAGAGAACCGATTTGCATTTCTATTGCTTTATATTGATACACTGCTATTATAATTATGAAAGACAACTCATGTTGCAGTTATACTTGCTTATCGATTTTTCAAAAATTGGTCATTTATTTTTGTTAAAGGACCTCTTCAGCGACGTAATTATAGCGAACGAGGTTGAAGGGGAATTGATAGCGGGTGAAGAAATGATAACAGGAGAGTTGGATATCAAAGATGCTATTAATGGTTGGTTAAATGTTAAAGCATAAGCTTTGAATACAACATCCCCAAGCCAGCTTCCCCCATCTGATCCAGTGCTGCCCTTAAGCGGTTATCATGGAATGATTCAGGCTTGATCGGTTTCTGGAAGATAATCTCGGTATCATAGTCTCCCAATACTTCAGAGACTTTATACAGAGCATGTTGACCCGTAAGGATTGACAAGACCATTGCCTGGAGACATTCTCCCGCACTTACACAATTGAGTTTATGAGAGGGAACCAGTTCATCAATAATCTGGTCAATTTCCAGGTATCGCATACAGGCAGATACCAAAGGAAGATGATCGAGTCTCTTGGTAGTAAGAATTTCAAAAGAATCACTCCCCGGCATACCTTTTCCCTTCTTTTCTGAAGGTTTTTACCGGGTAGATTACTCTATCTTCCCAAAAAATCAATCAAAACTTACCTTTTACTCATGAAAACCTCTTGAATGTCAGGTATAAGATTGCCTTTCCTGATTTCCTCAAAGAGGTACGAATTGAATTCTTACTCTTGTTTTTTTCTTCTGACTCGTGAAAGGATAGGCCAACTATTCCAGTCCAGAAATTTGAATAGCTCAAAGGGTATATGTTTTATATAACTGTGCTAAATTTGTGCTAAAAATTATCAAAACAGATAGAATTAATAGAAAAGACTGGAATAGGTAGAATGCAATAACTTGTGTTGTGACAAATAATTATGGGAAACCAAGCCAAATATCAGGTTTTTGAAAAATGTATTAAAAGGGCTCATAACCCGGAGGCCGTGGGTTCAAATCCCACCCCCGCTACCAATAATATCAAGGGGTTGCGGTTGTAGCCGTAACCCTTTTTTTATGAGGCTGTGCTAAAATTGTGCTAACTCCATTTGGCATTCTGTCTCATATCTCCACACCGCTTCGTAAACTCTCTGCATATGAAAATTCTTCAAAAATTAACTCCGTAAGTTTATAGTACTGAATCTCCTCTATTTATATAAATACTTCAGGTACTTAACAGGAGATGTTATGACTGTGACGGTCTCTCGGAAAGCAACCAGCAAAGTCACCAAGTATGGATTGTATGTATACCCCGCTGGAAACATATGGCTTCCTCATCGGAACACCAGCTCCAGCATTCATTTATGCCGCCCTGCCTGCCGGCAAGACCAGCCAGTGGTATGAACTAGCTGACCTATGCCCTTGAACAGGGGTATGAGCTTGTTAAGGAATTCGCAAAAGGCATCGGGTTGAGTCTGATAGGAATTTATCATACCGACGCTGGTGAAGGCTCGTACTTTGAGAGACCTCATATTAGCCCACCGGTAAATTATTGCCGCCTGTTTGTACTGATTACCCCGACGTTATGAGGGGAATCGATTTGGAGGGATGACTTGTACCAATGGGAGAGCGGACAGGGATGGCAAGAGTGCGATTTTAAGGTAGTCCTACCACGGACCACCGATCCGGGTCTGAATGAAAGAAGGATTCACCACCAGTGGCTCTCGGTGTGAGGACCGATTGATTACAGCAATAACTATGAAACTGAATACTACCGGCTATATGGCGCCCAACTTCGGCTTACACCTGATGCCCGTGAGCTTTGCTCGTAGGTGTCAGATGAAGCCGACTGTTGTAGACAACTGACCGCTAAAACAGTTAAGACCTTCTCTCGGTAGGTGGGCTCGCTTCGCAGAAGAGGCGAGGTCGAAGGTTGAAACCGGATTCCGAAACTTCCTCTCTTCGATCGAGGATTTCATCCTCCACTTCTGCATTCAGCAGTACCTCTGTGGGCCTATGCAACGGTACCACATTACCGACCTGTCGAAGGTGGCCATGTTGGTCGAACGTGCAAGCGTCGTGAGGACTCAACGGTATGACAGGTGGTATGGGCTGCTCGTGGAAGAGTTGGACTTCATCGCCACGTCAGGATCAGGAATCGTTGCTGTCGGCAATGCCGTCGCCCAACATCTAAAGCGATGCGCATTCCCGAGGCCTTTCACGAAAGTAATTCACTATTCGAGCCTTGCATCGCGGGCTCGCACTGCACGTATCTTTGGTTACGAGGCCAGTACAGTATTTCAAAATATCTTTTCTAACTTGTTATTCTATCACATATCTTTTTACTTAAATATTCATTTGATTAACTTTCCTGATATAACTTATTTTGTGCTAGACGAGAGGTTGTTATCATCCCTAAGTATTTTCTGTTGATTACTCTTTTGTTGAGAAAAATGAACACAGGTAACCCCATTCGGCCTCCAGGATGGAGAGATAACCCCTTTATGATGGTACCGTTCAATTAACGTACCCCAGGTAATACAGAAATCACCATACCGGTCATTGATCTCATCCATTGCACGGGTGGCAGCCTGTTTCATTTTGTCTGTACGAAAAAGCGGTATTTGTGCTATGTTCCTGATAAGATTATGAGCACTTACACCTACCAATCTGACCGGTTGCTGGAGACGTATCGCATGGAATATCTCCTGAGCAATCATATGAATATCGAGACTGTTATTGGTATAGAGTCTTGCAGTACGGCGTCTGGTAAAGGTACTGAAATCTGCATACCGTAAAGTGAGGGTAACCGTTCTCCCCAGATAACCAGCACGGCGTAAGCGTCCGCCTACCATCTCGGATAATTGAAGGATATGGCGCTCCAATACTTCTCTATCACTTTCGTTCCTATCAAGGGTCATACTATGGCCAACCGATTTTGCATCAGGCTCCTGTTCCGTCGGTATGACAGGACTTTCATCGATACCCTGAGCCATACGCTTTAACCGTTCTCCCATTACACCAAATTGATTCTTCAATACCTGTATTGAAGCTCTTCCCAGCTCACCACAGGTTTTAATTCCCAGAGCAGCTAAATGGCTTTCAACTTGTTGACCAATACCACACAGTTCTTTTACCGGCAGATGCTCCATTAATGTATGAACATCCTCTTGCCGTATGATTACAAGCCCATCCGGTTTTTTCATATCACTGCCCAGTTTTGCCAAAAGTTTATTCGGAGCTATACCGATAGAACAGGTAAGCCTGCCAAGGTTTTCCCGAATATCCATCTTGATTTTTTTCGCTATCGTCTCGACATTACCAAAGAGCGGTAGGGAACCGGTAATATCTAAAAATGCCTCATCTATCGAATAGACTTCAAAAAGAAGGCATTCATATCGATGTGCATAATAATCTTTTCGCTCATGGTAATTCCTCCTGATGGGGTTGATGGAATATCTCGTATCTGATTTTGTTATTCTGCGTTAAGCCTCAGGGTGACAAGATTGAGTACTAACCTATCATCTCTATGGAATGAAGAGTCCATACCAGGGTTTCGGTATTGTAAGAGATGGTAAAGAGATGGATGCTGTCGGTGACCGTAAAATGGTGTAAGATTGTCCTTCCCGCTCTTTCTATCCAGGTATAGGTAATTTCTTTGATACGATATTCCCGGTTACTCCAGAGAAACCAAACAGGCTTGAGTTTTCTCTTATTATCACCAAAGATAGCTCCTACCTTAATAGGTTCATTAATTTCTGTAATCATCGTTCTCTCCCGGATTATTTCTCAAGTTGTCTTATTACGGTAGTAACCTTGCCAACAATATGCACATCTGCCTGACCTTCTTTGAGAGTAATTGGCTTCATCGTTGGGTGTTCTGGTTTTAGTTGTACCGTATCCCCCTTTTTGTAAAATCTCTTTACGGTAGCCTCGCCATTAACAATGGCAACTACAATATCTCCATTGTTAGCAACAGGCTGTGGTTTAACCAAAACGAAGTCGCCTTCCTGAATATGGGCATCGATCATACTATCTCCTACTACTTTTAAAAGAAATGTATTATTACTGCGGCATATCGATGTATCTATGGAGAGATACCCTTCAATATCTTCTATGATGGGATGAGGAGTACCAGCCCTGATTCTCCCCCCAATTGGCACTGATCTGAATTCCCTATTTCTGGAAGCCATCTCAACAATTTCAATAGCCCGTGGACTGTTGAATTGTCTCCTGATATAACCTTTCCGTTCTAAGATATTGAGATACTTTCTCACGATATTGGCACTGGAGAGTTCAAGCCCCTGCATCATTTCCCGTACAGTAGGAGGATAACCCTTTTCCTGAAGATATTCTTTCAGGAAAGAGAAGAATTCTGATTGTTTTTTGGTTAGTGAAGCATTTACGCTTTTTGACTTATTGGTGTTCATATGTTCACCATTATATTTTTTATTACTTTCCTGTCAAGTTTTAAGTGATAGGTATTGAGATATGCTTGACGTAAATATTCGGAAACGTTAAGTATATCATTGGCGTCAAATCATAAGTTAAATAAAAACAATTGTTTATAAGGGGAGAATGGTGTAGTGGTATTCTATTAGTAATTTTCTCATAAAGGAGTGCAGATATCTTGTCTGTACGCACAGGCATCTTGCCCAATGTTACTCGCTTTTTAAAGTTAAGCCATAGAGTGGTGTCAAACACACCCCTAAATCTTCTTTTGATAGAGAGAACTTTCGGTCTCTCCTCTCAAAAGAAGGGCTGCGGTGTGTTAAAAACCATGAAAAGTAAGTGACATTGGGCAGGATGTCTCATGTCACACACTTTTTATTCAAATTGATATATTCCTACTGTAGGGCAAGGCTTTAGCCTTGCAGAAGGCAAAGTGAAAGGGTTGCCCAACGCCGAAATTCCATACAATTAATTTGTAATATCTCTTTGATGCTATGCCAACTTCTTGTATCCTGTATTGAGCAAATGATTTAAAATAATAACCATAAGCATCCAGTAAAAATGGTATACAAATTGATTGAAAGTAAAGCTAATAACAAGTTAAATATATGCTCTTACAAATAAAGCTCTAAAAAGAGTTTCGCTCTGTGCAAGACTCTCCAAGCCACGCAGGCTTTACCTTATACATGGAGGGGTATATAAATGAAAAGGGGTAGGGTTTTTGGAATACTGGTACTTCTTTTGTTATTTGTATTACTACCCAATATTGTTTCCATTGAACGGGGAGGGGAACGCTATAATGTTATGGCTGATACTATAAGCGATCCGCCATCTTTTTTTATTTTTCGAGTATCTCCAGCAGGCTATTATAATGTTGCGGCTGATACTGTAAGCGGTCTTCCCTTAGAGAATGGGCAGGAGAGAAATTCCTTGCAACAGGTAATTCCTGCTGAGGGTCGGTCTTACCATGCTGAAGTTGATCCTTTTCCCCACATGACAGATAAAAGAACGGGAGTCCCTTATCATGAGTATAAAGAGCCTCGCCATCCTGATCAAGAGAGGGAGGGGATGTCAGGAATGGAACTATATCCGGCATATCAAACCCTTCGTAAAAAAAGACTATATACGAAACGCAATGCAACAAATACCTTGTCAGTTGGATGGCAGATAAAGACAGTGGATGCTCCAAAATATTTTAATTATTTATCCTCAAGGGCCATTGCAGTAGATACCAGTAACCATCCCCACATTGCTTATGGTGGCGACCGTCTTTATTATGCCTGCCATGATGGAAATGCATGGAATTATCAGATCGTGGATTTTTCGCCTGGAGTTGGTTTCTATGCATCCATTGCTATTGATACCTGGGGCAAGGTACACATCAGTTATTTTGATTATAGTAACGATGACCTCAGGTATGCGACGAATGCCTCCGGATCATGGGCAATAGAGACGGTAGACAGTGAAGGATGGGTAGGTGAGTATACCTCCCTGGCGGTAAGTAGCTCAGGCAAGGTGCACATCAGCTATTATGATTATACCGGGGGCAACCTCAAGTATGCGACAAATGCCTCTGGCTCATGGGTAAAGAAGACCGTGGACAGTGATGGAGATGTGGGTCAGTATACCTCCCTGGCGGTGGATAGTTCTGATAAGGTACACATCAGCTATTATGATCGAAGTAAGGGTAACCTCAGGTATGTGACGAATGTCTCCAGATTATGGGTAACAGAGACGGTGGACAGCGAAGGATCGGTAGGCGCGTTTACTTCCCTTGCGTTGGATAGTTTAGGCAAGGTACACATCAGCTATTATGATTATAGCAACGATAACCTCAAGTATGCGACGAATGCCAATGCCTCTGGATCATGGGCAACAGAGACGATGGACAGTGAAGGGTCCGTAGGTTGGTATACCTCCCTGGCGGTAAGTAGTTTAGGCAAGGCGCACATCTGCTATTATGATTGGAGTAACGATGACCTCAGGTATGCGACGAATGCCTCCGGCTCATGGGTAAAGAAAACGGTGGACCGTCGTGGAAGTGTAGGATGGTATACCGCCCTGGCATTGGATAGATTGGACAAAGTGCACATTAGCTATTATGACCGGAGTAGGGGTAACCTCAAGTATGTGACGAATGCCTCCGGCTCGTGGGTAAAGAGAATGGTGGATAGTAGTGGAGATGTAGGTTTGAATACTTCCCTTGCATTGGATGATTCAGGCAAGGTACACATCAGCTACTATGATGATGCTACGAAAGACCTCAAGTATGCGACGAATATCTCTGGATCATGGGTAACAGAGACGGTGGACAGCGAAGGATCGGTAGGAGCGTTTACTTCCCTTGCATTGGATAGTTCAGGCAAGGCGCACATCAGTTACTATGATGCTACTCACAGAGACCTCAAGTACGCGACGAATGCCTCCGGCTCATGGGTAAAGAAAACGGTGGACCGTCGTGGAAGTGTAGGATGGTATACCTCCCTGGCGGTGGATGGTTTCGGCAAGGTACACATCAGCTATTACGATTGGAGTAAGGGTAACCTCAAGTATGCGACAGATGTTTCTGACTCATGGGTAAAAGAGACGGTAGACAGGAATGGATATGTAGGTCTGTGTACCTCTCTGGCGTTGGATAGTTCAGGCAAGATACACATCTGCTATTATGATGCTACCAATAAAAACCTCAAGCACGCAATGAATGCCTCAGGATCATGGATAAAGAAGACGGTAGATAGTAGTGGCGATGTAGGTACGTATATCTCCCTGGTGGTGGATGGTTTCGACAAGGTGCACATCAGCTATTATGATGCTACCAATAAAGACCTCAAGTATACAACGAATGCCTCTGGATCATGGGTAAGGAAGATAGTGGACAGTGGTGGAGATGTTGGCAGGTATACCTCCCTGGCGGTGGATAGTTCCGGCAAGGCGCACATCAGCTATTATGATGATATTAGGGGCAACCTTAAGTATGCGACGAATGCCTCTGGATCATGGGTAAGGAAGGCGGTGGACCGTGGTGGAGATATTGGCAGGTATACCTCCCTGGCGGTGGATAGTTCTGATAAGGTACACATCAGCTATTATGATGATACTCATAGAGACCTCAAGTATGCCCGAAAGCGTTAGCTAAGGAAGAATAAATCTGATGCATATTTCATAATCGCTGCCATTGCTGCTTCATCCTTATTCGGGAAAAGTCCTATCTTGATATTATGCCCCCGTTAAATAAGTGATCAACGAGTATTCGTGGGTTTGTGACTAGCCATAGTCTATTTTTACACTATGCAAAGCAAAGATAGAGCGTAGATGAATAATACCTCAATTCGTGATAATCATAAAAATGGATCAGTTGGTCAATTCCTTATTGATAATGTAAAACAAGGTGCCGGCCTATCGATAGTCTCAGCATATTTCACTATTTACGCCTACAAGCAACTGAAAAACCAACTTGACCAGATAGATCACCTGAGATTTCTCTTTGGTGAACCAACCTTCATTAAGTCCCTGGACCCTACAAAAACCAATAAACGTGACTTCAGGATCGAGGACGATAAACTGGTTATTCCCATTGAAAGCCGTTTGAGACAAAAATCTATTTCCAAAGAATGTTCGGATTGGATTAAAGAAAAGGTTGATATCAAGTCAATGGTTAAACCAAACTTTCTGCACGGCAAGCTTTATTTAAATGGAACACCTTGATAATAAGGGATTGTTCTACCGCAACTTAAAGCTATTCGGCAGTTTTATCAAACCTATCCACAAATCAGGCAGTCACTGACTGCCCGATTAATGCTGCCACAAATTTGTCAGCCAGTGACTGACGAATTGCATAATATCGATATGCAAGTTCCGCCGGATAAACTCCCTTTCGTCGATAACCTATAATCTTTGCCATATATAAATGGTATTTTTCAAAGTAAAATGAAATATCAAGCCAAATACAAAATTTGGCTTGATATATTGAAAAAATGGCTTATATTTATGTGGTCTAAATTGACAATTCAGTAAATCATACCACCGAAAACTTTTTAACTGATTAGTTAAAATGCCAATTGAACTTTTATGAATAAGGAATTCATCAAAGCCTTAAAGTCTGGAATTAAAGACAACAGGGATAGAGGTTCTGTCGGTGAGTTTTTAAAAGAAAAAATCCTGCCAGGCTCAAAGTTACTAGCAGTTTCCGCATATTTTACCATTTATGCATACGAGGCGTTAAAAAATCATTTGACCCAAATAGAACAATTAGATTTTCTCTTTGGCGAGCCAAGATTTATCAAATCCCTTGACCCCAATAAAGTTGATAAAAAATCCTTCAAGATCGAAGATGAGGAAATAGAACTCAGTAACAGGCTTGAGCAGAACAGAATCGCTAAAGAATGCGCTGAATGGATTAAGCAAAAGGTTAAGATAAAATCAATAAAACATGCTAATTTACTTCACGGTAAATTATACCACGTTGATAATCATGGTGTAGAAGAAGCTGTTCTGGGAAGCTCAAATTTTACCGTAAAAGGGTTGGGGTTGTCTACGAACAATAATATTGAGCTAAACCTTGAAGTAGATAGCAGGCGGGATAGAAACGATTTAAAAGAATGGTTTTATGAGATTTGGAATAACGATGAAATTGTAGAAGATGTAAAAGATGAAGTACTGGCATATTTAGATCAGCTCTATGCAAATCACTGCCCTGAATTTATTTATTACAAGACACTTTATCATATATTCGGGAAATTCCTTGAAGATCAATCCAGAGAAGGATTGCTTACTGAAAGAACCCAATTGACCGAGACAGAAATCTGGAAAACACTATTTGAATTTCAGAAAGACGGTGTTAAAGGCGCGATTAATAAAATACTTACCCATAACGGTTGTATTATTGCCGATAGCGTTGGCTTGGGGAAAACCTTTGAGGCATTGGCAATTATCAAATATTTTGAATTGCTTAATTATAGGGTTTTGGTGCTTTGTCCTAAAAAATTAAGGGAAAACTGGACTGTTTATCAGGCTCACATCAACAGTGAACTAAATCCCTTTATAAACGATAGATTTAATTACACCGTTCTATGCCATACGGATTTGAGCAGGGATAGAGGGAAATCCGGCGACATAGACCTTGCTACTATAAACTGGGGCAACTATGACCTCGTGGTGATAGATGAATCCCACAACTTCCGCAATAACACGAAGGGAAGAAGGGACGAAGATAACAATATCATCCGCAAAAGCCGTTATGAGCGGCTAATGGACGATATTATCAAGAAGGGAATAAAAACAAAGGTTTTATTAATCTCTGCAACGCCCGTTAATATACATCTGCGTGACTTAAGGAATCAAATCTACTTTATAACGGAAGATAAAGACGATGCCTTTAAGCAATCTATGGGTATTCATAGCCTGAAAGAGACAATTGCAGTAGCTCAGCGTGAGTTTACGCACTGGGCAGACCATAGGAAAAATCCGGAGCGAAACGTTAAAGATTTGCTTGAAAAATTACCTTCCTCATTTTTCAAACTCCTTGATGAACTGACCATTGCCCGTTCCCGGAAACATATACAGTCATACTACAAGGAGGAAATGAACAAGATTGGGGCATTCCCGGAGAGATTAAAGCCTGTTTCAATCTTTCCTCAGATAGACATAAAGGGCCGTTTTATGTCCTATGATAAGCTGAACGACGAAATATCCAATTATCAGCTTTCCTTGTTCAACCCTTCCAAATATGTAAAAGATAAATATAAGGATATCTACGAAGAAAGGGCTGGAGCAAAAAAAGTGAAGCGGCTTGAGTTGTTCCCTTTTACCCAATTTGAACGTGAACACTACTTAATTGGCATGATGAAGGTAAATTTCATGAAGCGGCTCGAAAGCTCCATCAGGTCTTTTGCAATAACGATGAACAGGACTATCAGC
Organism: Candidatus Jettenia sp. AMX1; assembly: GCF_030263775.1. Lineage (NCBI taxonomy): Bacteria > Pseudomonadati > Planctomycetota > Candidatus Brocadiia > Candidatus Brocadiales > Candidatus Brocadiaceae > Candidatus Jettenia > Candidatus Jettenia sp. AMX1. Next base: position 64,496 of record NZ_SZPP01000014.1, on the reverse strand, counting down.
AAAATTGAGGATTTGGAGGACAGGATTTGGCGGTTTAAACAATTTCAAAGCGAAAATCCCGATTTGGATTTTGATGATTTGGCAGATATTGATAGAGAAGATGAAGAACTAAAAGAGGCAATGGAGGTTGGTAAAAAATTTACCTATAAACTGGCGCATTTAAAGGTAGACGCATGGCTTAGAGACTTACAAAAAGACAAGGCACAGTTGAGTATTTTACATTCTACCGCAGATGGTATACATGCAGAGAGAGACGCCAAGCTCAAAGAATTAAAAGGGCTTATAGAAGCGAAGGTGAAAAACCCCACCTTTACCAAAGATGGCAAACCAAATAAAAAAGCGCTTATATTTACTGCCTTTGCCGATACTGCCGAATATCTCTATGATGCCTTAAAAGATTGGGTTTTCGATGTGTTGAAGGTGCATATCGCCTTAGTAACAGGAGGCGCCAGTAATTGCAAAACCACCTTCATGCTTAAAGGGTACAAAGGACAATCTGAGTTTAACCATATACTAACGAACTTCTCACCGGTTTCCAAAAAACGCAACAAGATCCCTTCGATGCCGCAAGATGAAGAAATTGATATTTTAATCGCTACCGATTGTATTTCAGAAGGTCAAAACCTGCAGGATTGCGACTATTTAATCAATTACGACATACACTGGAATCCTGTAAAAATAATCCAGCGTTTCGGCAGGATTGACCGCATCGGCTCCATCAATGAAGCAGTCCAATTGGTTAATTTCTGGCCTACCGATGATTTAAACAAATATATTAACCTCAAGAACCGTGTGGAGGCGCGCATGGCGCTGGTGGACGTTGCCGCTACAACTGAGGATAATATCCTGAACACAGAGGCAATCAGGGAACTGATAAAGGACGATTTAAAATACAGGGATAAGCAATTGCTGAGATTAAAGGACGAGGTACCCGACCTCGAAGACCTGGGCGAAAGCGTTACCCTGAACGAATTCACTTTAGATGATTTCAGAATCGAGTTGAGTAAATACATAGAGGCAAATAGAAAGGTATTGGAAGATGCCCCGCTGGGTCTCTATGCCGTAGCGCCTTCGCCGTCTGGTGAAAATGCACATCTGACAGACTATTCCAGATTAGATAAAACAGCAAAAGACCTTATCAGTAGCGGGGTAATTTTCTGTTTAAGGCAAAGGGGTGATAGCTCCGGTAATGAAAAGGTGAACCCATTACAACCGTACTTTCTGGTCTATGTAAGAGACGATAGCATTGTAAGGTATACGTTCACCCAGGCAAAGCAGATACTGGAAATGTTCCGGTTGCTTTGTTCCGGAAAAACAGTTCCCTACGAGGCATTATGCCGTTTATTTGATGAGCAGACCAATAATGGTAGTAATATGAGTCACTACAATGAATTGCTGAAAAAGTCCGTTGATGCTATAGTAAGCACCTTCAAGAAAAAAACGTTACATCATTTGCTCTCCGGTAGAAATGCCATCCTGCCCGACAAACAATCACAGGTATCAGAAACAACAGACTTTGAATTGATTACCTGGCTGGTGATAAAATGACAAACTTTCATCTCTTACTTAACAGCATTAAATCCATTCACCAGCAGTTGCAGGACAGCGCTGCTAAAGCGGTAAACAAACTGCTTACCATCCGTAATTGGTTGATTGGCTATTACATTGTTGAATATGAACAAAATGGTGAAGACAGGGCTCAATATGGGGAAATGTTATTAGAACGATTAGCAGAAGATTTGAATCAGCCCAGCTTATCATTCAGAAACCTTAAACTTTACAGACAGTTTTATCTTACCTATCCTCAAATATGGCAGTCGGTGACCACCATTTTTAAGTCAGGTCAAATTGGGCAATCACCGATTGCCCAATTAAAAACGTCTTATTTTCAAATAGCTAGAAAAGGGCAATTATTGATTGCACAATCTTTACCATCAGATTTGATGGTACCACCTGATAAACTTATCAACAAACTTTCCTACACTCATCTGGTTCAATTGCTTTCAATTGACGATCCCCTCAAACGCACCTTTTACGAAGTGGAAGCTATGAAAGGTAACTGGAGTGTACGAGAGCTAAAACGACAGATCAACTCCCTGTACTTTGAGAGAATGGGGCTTTCTCAGGATAAAGATAAGCTGTCGCGTTTGGTGAAAGAAACGGTTGAATCGCCGATGCAGCCAACCGATTTTATCAAAAATATGTATACCTTTGAGTTTTTGGGTTTGCCGCAGAAGGCATTAGTTGAAGAAACCGATTTGGAACAGGGACTGTTGGACCATTTACAGGAATTTATTTTGGAAATGGGCAATGGCTTTTGTTTGGAAGGCAGGCAAAAAAGAATACTCATAGGCGATGAATACTTTTTTATAGACCTTGTTTTTTATCATCGCATTTTAAAGTGCCACGTGTTGGTAGAACTGAAAATTGAAGAGTTTAAGCACGCCAACATAAGCCAATTGGTAACCTATCTCAATTACTATAAAGCCGAGGTAATGCGAAATGATGATAACCTTCCGGTGGGTATCCTGTTGGTAACAAACAAAAACGATGCATTGGTGCAATATGCTACTGCAGGAATGGACAATACGGTATTTGTATCAAAATATTTAGTGGAATTACCATCGAAAGAGCAATTAGAAAATTTCGTAAGGAATGAATTAAAGCAATATTGAAAATGAGTAAAGACCTCAGACAAAAAATAAAGGAAGCCATCCAGCAATTTGACAACGGTAACCTTTCTGAAAATGCATTAAATCTGTTTCAAGTCCTTGGTTATATTACTGAACGCCAGGCACCTTTGGGAAAGCCTACCTATGCTACATTCAAAGATTCTTTCATAGATGATCAATCCAGGTTCGATGAAAACAAGGCATTAGTAAAAGAGTGGAAATATGTTGACCTGCTTTTCCAGCTTTCTAAGGAAGAAATGTCAAGGCAATTGTCTCTGTTTGATACTAGGCAGGTTGATCGAACCGTTATTGAAACGTATTTGTTTTTTACCATTGAATTGGCAAAAGAGCACTACAGCAGAACTGAGCTATCGCACATCACCCGTGAAGTAAACCGCCTGTTCCCAATGCCAGTAATGATTTTATTCAAACACGGTTTTTTACTCACACTTTCTGTCATCAACCGTAGGCTGCACAAACGGGATGATAACAAAGACGTGCTGGAAAAAGTCACCCTTATCAAAGACGTCCGCATATCCCCCGCTGGCGGGGGTGTCCACAGGACGGGGGTGGAAAATGTGTCGGGTACCCACCGTGCCCACATCGAAATCCTTTTCGACCTGTCATTTGATGAACTCAAAAACAAACACGGCTTCACCAATTTCGTGGAACTGCACGAAGCCTGGCAGAAGACATTAGACACCTCCGAACTCAACAAACGCTTCTTCAGGGAACTTGCCAATTGGTATTTCTGGGCAATGGACTATGTGGAATTCCCGGATGATGTTGAGAAGAAAAAAGATATCCGAAACGCTACTAATCTGATACGTTTAATCACACGGGTGGTATTCATCTGGTTTATTAAAGAAAAAGACCTTGTTCCGGAGATACTTTTCAATAAAAATCAGCTAAGCACTATTTTAAACAACTTCAATAAAAACGAGAGGTCTGATACCTACTATAAAGCTATTTTACAAAACCTTTTTTTCGGCACACTCAATCAAAATATGGGCGAACGTGCTTTTGCTAAAGAAGGCTCTTTTCCAGAAAATAAAAATGAGTATGGTGTAAAAAATCTGTTTCGTTATGCGGATAAGTTTTCGATAAAAGAAAAAGAGGCTATTAAGGTATTCAGTGATACCCCTTTTTTAAATGGTGGTCTTTTTGATTGCCTCGACAAGCCAAATGACGAAGGAAAAATTGTATATGCAGATGGATTCTCAAGAAATTCTAAAAAGCAGGCAAAAGTCCCTGACTTCCTGTTTTTCAATGATGAGCTAGAGGTTGATTTGAATGAAATTTATGGCACCAAAAACAAAAAGTATAAAGTAAAAGGGCTTATCAATCTTTTAAACAGCTATAAGTTCACGGTTGCTGAAAATACGCCTATAGAAGAAGAAATCGCCCTTGATCCCGAACTTCTTGGCAAGGTATTCGAAAATCTTCTGGCAAGCTATAACCCCGAAACACAAACTACGGCACGAAAGCAAACAGGTTCGTTCTATACTCCCCGTGAGATCGTAAACTACATGGTGGACGAATCGCTCATTGCGTATCTAAGTACCGCCAGCATTCCTCCTGATAGTACTGCCAGCATCCCTGCTGGCGGAAATGACTATAACTACCCTTTCTTCAATCCCTATGACGAAATCAAAATCCATCAGGGGAATCTACCCCATTGGCAGCAAGAAGATGTATTTTATTTTGTTACTTTCAGACTGGCCGACTCCATACCAAAAGAAAAGGTGGAGCAATTAAGACAGGATCGGGAAACATGGTTAAAAAATCATCCAAAAAACAAAGAAGGTAAATATTCGACAGAAGAATTAAAGGAATATTACAGACTTTTTTCAAAGCGAGTAGAAGAATGGTTAGATAAGGGGGCGGGCGGTTGCATATTAAGAGAAGAAAAATATGCACGGATCATTGCCGATGCATTACTCTGTTTTAATAACCAGAGATATATACTCGATAAATGGGTAGTCATGCCAAATCATGTTCATGTTTTAGTTAAACCACTAAAAAACTACAATTTGACTGATATTTTGCACTCCTGGAAGTCTTATACAGCAAATCAGATAAATAAATATGCAGGGGGAAAAGGACAACTATGGATGCATGAATCATATGAACACATTGTCAGAAACAGAGAGGCATTTGAAGCCATACGCAATTACATACGTCAAAACCCTGCAAAAGCAGGGATCACTTTACCTGATTGTGCTAAAAGCTGGACCGAAAGTACCGCCAACATTCCTGTTGGTGGAGGTATCCTTGCTGACAGTTGCTCTCTTGTCAGAATAGTCAGGAGCAAGGATGCTCCTGATACGTTAAAGGCACGGTTAAGAAAATTGCTTTCTTATTCAGACGAACGCCTCGATTTTACAGAAGGAGAAACAAAACTAATAATCTCGGCAATTGATAACTGTAAAATACTCGACCCTGCCTGCGGATCGGGCGCTTTCCCCATGGGCATACTTCATAAGCTGGTGCATATTCTGCATAAGCTTGACCCGCGAAACGAACTGTGGAAACAAAGACAGGTAGGCAAGGCTTTACAGATTGACGACCCGAACATAAGGGAGCATGCAATTCAGGATATTGAAGAAGCCTTTGAGAACAATGAGCTTGACTACGGTCGCAAACTCTACCTGATTGAAAACTGTATTTACGGTGTGGATATACAACCCATAGCCGTGCAGATAGCCAAGCTTCGGTTTTTTATCTCACTCATTATTGATGAGAAAAAACAGCCCGGCAAGGAAAACCTCGGCATCCGCTCCCTGCCGAATCTCGAAACAAAATTTGTGGCAGCCAATACGCTGATTGCACTGGATAAACCACAAGGGCAATTATCCTTTAGAAATCCTGAGATAGAGCGACTCGAAAGAGAATTAAAGGAAATGCGCCATGGGTACTTTAACGCTAAAACCAGAAAAGAAAAACTTCAATGCCAGAAGCAGGACAAAAAACTGCGTCAGGACATTGCAGGACTTTTGGTAAATGACGGCTGGAACAACACCACTGCCCGGCAAGTCGTCGCATTTGACCTCTATGACCAGAACGCATCAGCAGATTTTTTTGATCCTGAGTGGATGTTTGGATTAAAAGAAGGATTTAATGTAGTGATTGGGAATCCGCCGTATGTGCAGATACAGAACTTTTCCGGAATGCAGCAACAGCAGAAAGATTGGGAAAAACAAAAGTATGAGACATATACAAAGACTGGAGATGTGTATTGTTTGTTTTATGAACGGGGATACAGGTTGCTGAAGGATGGTGGCGTGTTGACGTTTATTACGAGCAATAAATGGATGCGGGCTAATTATGGGAGGGTGATGAGGAAGTTCTTCACGGGTAATGGTACTATTTCACAGTTAATTGACTTTGGTGATTCTCCGATTTTTGAGAATGCAACTACCTATACAAATATTCTGGTTTGGAAGAAGGACAAACAGGAAGTAAAAACCAGAGCGTGGGATTTAAGTAAGGCGTATGCAAGCAATGTGTCTCTTGATGATTTGCTTGTGCAACAAGGGGAATGCGAGCCTTTGTTCAATGAGAATTCGTTTGTTGTTGTCAAGGGTGAGCAAACTGCAATCAAGAAGCGGATTGAAGAAATCGGCGTGCCATTGAAGGATTGGAATATCTCGATTTATCGAGGAATATTGACTGGATTAAATGAAGCGTTCATTATTGATGGGAAGAAGAAAGATGAGTTGATTGCTAAAGACCCGAAGAGCGCGGAAATTATTAAGCCGATATTGCGGGGTAGGGACATTAAGAGATATAAGGCAGAGTTCGCGGATTTGTGGTTGATAAATACGCATAATGGTTATACCGATAAGAATGGGCATCGTATACCGCGGGTTGATGTGAAGAAAGATTATCCGGCTCTTTGGGAGTATTTGAGTAGAATCAATAAGATTATGGAAGGGCAAGTTGAAAAACGCTATGATCACGGAGACCACTGGTCAAATTTGCGCAACTGTGCATATTTGAATGAAATTGAAAAAGAAAAGATATTTTACGCCGAAATCGTTTTTGATTCTGCCTTTCACTACGATACAAATTTATTCTACCCAGAAGCAACGACCTTCATTGTCACTGGCGAACGGCTAAAGTATTTAACAGCATTGCTCAACTCAAAGCTCCTTACCTACGCTTTCAGAACATTTTATGCGGGCGGCGATCTTCGCGGGAACACATTCCGGTATAAGAAGGTTTTTGTCGAACTGCTCCCCGTTCCCAAACTTTCTCCTGAATCCCAACTTCCCTTCGAAATCCTGGTCGATTGTATCCTGTTCTGCAAAGAACGGAATTTAGAACAGGAGTCCGGCCTCTTTGAATCGGTCATAGACGGAATGGTGTACGAACTCTATTTCCCCGAAGAAATCAAAACCGCCAATGGTGAAATGCTAAAGCACATTGCCAAACTGCCGGAATTCAAAAACGACTGGAGCAATGAAAAGAAACTTGCGGTCATCAAGAAAGTATATAAAGAACTCTCGGACCCCAAACACCCGATAAGCGTGGCAATGTTTAAGATGGATACCATTAAGGAAATCAGAATTATTGAAGGCAAACAATAAGTCATGCGGTGGATAACTGGAACAACACTGAATAACTACAGGGCTTTCAAAGTTCATTCAGGGTGCTGTAGGAAACAGTTGTCATAAAGAGGAAACCCCTGGTTTGACGGGATTTTCAGGACAATAAGGACAATTGATAATTCGTTATATCTTGGGATTTTTTTAAACACTTAATTATTGAATTTATAGTATTTTCTTTTAACTGTCCCTTAACTTCAACCAATCCTTTGTAATGCGCATCTAACAAATCTTGGGCTTTTAACTCATAAATTTCTTCAAATTGCACCCATGTTTTTAAACGAAAAAAGTCTTGATTCTCATTGAGGATGTAAATATTTCTATCGCTATAACAGCCAGGACTTATCAGGTTATATTTTTGTTTTGATGTGGTTTTACAACAAAGGTATGGTATCGATAGGTCTTTAAAGGTATTTAAAATGATTAATAATTTTTCACCACTTTTTCCGTCACTGAATCGGAATTTCTTATAAAAGATAATCGTGCCTTTATCCATTAAAGGCTTTTATGATTTCCTCTCTCTCTTTCATCCTTTCCTTTGCCTCTTCGATATTTAAAGATTTTTCAGTATTATCAATGGCAAGTAAATAGTCTATTCTTTTCTTTTCCCCTTTTCCTTTTATTGTTTTATCCCAGGGATGATTCGGTAAATGGGACGCTTCTGTCATCTCTTTCGTCTTTGCGTCTTTAAATATATAAACTACTTCTTGTAATATTTTTAGTTCCTTCTTAGAGAAATGTTTGTCATCAAACTTTTTTTGAGGTATAAGCTTTTCAAAACTGCCTTCCGAATCCGCAGCCTTTCTGATATAATCTTTTAATTCTTGTGAAGGATTTTTCAATTCAAAATATAGTTCTTGTGGAACAGGACCAAAATCCCATGCAAAGTAATCTAACCCTGTAACAGAGCGCCCTGTTTCTCTAAAGTGCATGAAATCAAAATAATACAGGAGTTTGCATAATTTTGTTATGCCACAATATTTAGTATTCTTGGAGAAGTAAATTATAGCGTTTAATAATTTTTCTCTGTTATGGTTAATAAGCATATTTTATCTTTTTTCTATTGATATTTCTTATAAGTTTTAACTTTCTACATTATTATACTACTATATACTAGCTTGGCAATCTTTTAAATTTTCGTTCTCTTGTATAACCTTTTGGTCTATCTCAGAATAGTTTGTGAAGGAGAAAGTAGCGTTTACACCTTCATATTTCGATTACAGGATTCAGCGAGGCGATGTAGCCTTATTTTATCGCAGTCGTTCGGGCAAAAATGTATTTGGCATCATGCAGGTCTCAAAACCACCCTATCAAGACCCCACAACAAAGGATACAAACTGGCTCGCCATAGATTTTGAGCCTGTAAAGACCTTTGAACGACCAATCTCTTTAGAGCAAATCAAGGCAGAGCCGTACTTACAAAACATTGGACTCATCAAACAACCAAGACTATCTGTAATGCTATTAACAAGAGAGGAATTTGAGAATATTGTGAATTTAAAATCATAGAGTCTGTGTTTGTCATGCGTGGGGCAGAGGATGAGGCAATTGAGTGAATAAAAAACGACTAATATTGGATGCTTGTTGATAGAATACATAGTTTTATTATACAGTTATAACATGAAGTTATATATCAGTTCAGTTTTTTAAAAAATCTTGATATAAACTATACTTGTTTAAAGAAGGGAAGGGACAGTCATGGCAACATCGATTATTGAAGACATTGAAAAAAAATTTAAGCAATTATCCCGAGACGAGCAATTATGTTTATTCGAACGACTTGCGCATCAAGTTAAAGGCGAGATGTTAAATAGACAAAAAACTATGGAAGCACAACTTACTGCAATGGCATCCGATCCGGAGATACAGCGAGAGATAAGAAAGATTAATTCTGAATTTACTGGAACTGAATTGGATGGGTTGGTAAAGGTCTAATGGCTATCAAGACCTGAAGCAGATTACCAATTTCACGCAACTGCATACGGATATTCTCAGGTATTTCTCCTTTGATGTTGAAATCTATCAACCGTTAAAAACTCTTTCTTCCGCTTAAGAAAAAAACCTCTCGAATGTCAGCTCTATCGCTACCTTCCCCTTACATCTTATCCTCGTGAAAACGTGGATCACCACGGTATCTCTTTCTTTCCATCTCTAAAATATCCCCTTTGTCTGAATTCATACCCTTTATTCTCACACAGGATATTTTATCTTATGTATCTGTCCAGTTTTTGGAGTACATTATAGCCTATCATTAGGTTTGGGATTGACAATGAACCCCCTTTATTTTATTCTTTTAGAATAATTCAAATCGAATAATTCTAAAAGAATAATACGGGGTAATACCATGCAGAATCCATTTACTATAGGTATTGCAAAAAATGAAGATTTTTGTAACAGGCGGCAGGAACTGGCAGATTTAGTAAACTACGCAAAGAACGGACAAAAGGTCGTTCTCTATTCACCACGGCGGTACGGGAAATCTTCTCTGGTAAGGCAGGTGTTAAAAGAACTGGAGAAGGTAAACTTTTTGACCGTTTATGTAGATTTATTTTCCATCTCATCGGAACAGGATTTTATTTCTACCCTTGCAACGGGTATTTTGAAAAGAATCGGCAGCGGGGCCGATCCCCGATCGCTTGGAGATAAGGTAAAAAATCTGTTTGGCAGGTTAATCCCTGTATTTGAGGTAACACCGGAAGGTTTAGGCTTTTCTGTTAAATTTGATCGTAGTACGAAATTAGAGCTTCTCCTTGATGATCTTATGGAGGGTGTATACAACTATATAAAGAAGAAACAACTCAGGGCTTGTATTGCATTGGATGAATTCCAGGAGGTTACAGAGCTTGCTGAATCGAAAAAGATAGAGGGTATTCTGCGGTCTCATATCCAATTACAAAAAGAAATAGCTTATTTTTATATTGGCAGTCGCAGACGGATATTAAAAGATATTTTTACGGATAAAAGCCGTCCATTTTATAAAAGTGCATTTCTTTATACCCTCAAAGAGATACCGAAAGAGGATTTTATCCCCCATATTGAGAAAAGATTTAAGGAGAGCAGCAAAAAATGTCCATCTGATACGGCAGAGAAGATATACGATACAGTCAGGGGATATCCATACTATGTCCAGAAGCTTGCCTTACTAACGTGGGATATTACACAAAAAGCCTGTAATAATGATCTGATTGATGTTGCATATAAGCTCCTCCTTAAGATGGAAACACCTGGCTTTGAAGGTATCTGGAGTGGTCTAACATTAATACAGAAAGCAGTACTAAAAGCACTTGCCAAAGAGCCTACCGCATCTCCTTTTGCGAAAGAGTATCTTGAAAGGTATGGACTCACGATAGGGGGTGTTCAAAAGGCAATACATGCCTTGCTCTCAAAGGACTTAATCGGAAAAGACACAGAAGATAAGTATCGGCTTACTGATCCCGTTATGGGGGACTGGCTGAGGGAATAAGTGCATTGTATAGGAATTTTCATTTTTTTTATTGAAAAAATAAAAGAAAAAGTACCATATCTTGCATCTGTTTTAAATTCATTGAGGACAAGTTAATACTATGTAGGTAAAATAAAGCATGCTTTACTTTTATCAAAATAATGTCTTGACAATAAGGTATATTCGTTATATTTTGACATACAGGTATAGGTAAAGTAAGTGCCGGGAGAGGTGTGAAAAAGTATATTTTGATTTTTACTATTACTTGAATTTGAAAATAATTAATTATAGATGATTCGATGGGAACAGGCTTGATTACTCTATAAATAGTAAATGACTTAAATACCTTGGCATTTTTTTGTAGGGCAACCCTTCAGGATTGTTCTTGGCAAGGCAAAAGCCTTGCCCCACGTCGGTCACTCCGTTTTTGGCGTTGACTACTATAATTTTTAATACTTAACCAAACTTTAATGAAAGGGGTATTGTGTGACAACGATAAACTGGTCATTAAATCTTCAGGTTATAGGGGGGATGCAGATTCCGGTTTCCGGATCGAAGCCTGTAGAAGCTTACGATAAGATTGAAGTTGTTATAAACCCGGATAGTACTGAGAAATCAGTTGAGATCCAGCCAGGCAGCGCTGATCAAGTTAATCTTCTTTTGATAAAATCAAACCTGTATGGGCCGAATATAACTTACAAGGCCAGCGATGGAACAAATGACTCTGTATCGATTACGCTGGACGACCCTCAGGTTTTTTTAGGCTCAGGGTCGGTCAGTTTACTTACCGTTGCGCCGAAAATATTAAAATTTAAGAATACTCATACTGAGCAAGATAAAAAGGCTTTCATTGAAATACTTGTAGGGCGTGATGCAATGCCTTAGAATGAATGCAGGTGCTCAAAATACTGTATACTGTTAGGTCATATAGGATGGGAGAACCTTATGCTCGCCCCGCTTGTGGGAAAGTCCAAAGGTTTTATGATTTGCATAAAGGGTGCGCGGACACAAGATTCTCCCCTGCCTTGATAGAGAGGAATTTCAATTCCGTAGGGCAACCCTTTCGGGTTGCTGTCCTCGTGTGCACGTTCACGCGGGGGAGCAAGGCTAAAAAGGCTAAAGCCTTGCCCTGCGCGTTACACCGGTTTCTCATGAGTTACTGCCAAAAGGTAGCCCGTCTTAATTTTGCACCTTATTTTGAGTAGTCACGAATGAATTTTAACGAGAGGAGATAATTACTATGCCTATTAGTCCTACCTATCCGGGTGTTTATGTTGAGGAAATACCCAGTGGTGTACGAACCATAGCTGGAGTTGCGACATCAATTACAGCCTTTCTTGGAAGAGCCCTCATGGGGCCAGTAAATGAGCCCGTGAGAATTCAGGGCTTTCCTGATTTTGAGCGAAGGTTTGGCGGACTCTGGGTTAAGAGTACTCTGAGTTATGCTGTATACCAGTATTTCCTTAATGGCGGTGCAGATGCTATCGTTGTGCGTGTCCATAACGGAGCAACAAAGGCAAGTTTGAGTCTTCAGGCCGGTAGTAATACGTTAGCGTTAGAGGCTACGAATGAGGGAGAATGGGGTAATAACCTTCAGGCTATAATTGATTATAACACGAAAGATAAAGACAGTCCTTCCCCTGATAGTAATCTCTTTAACCTGACTATCCAGAAAGTGAACCCAACAACAAAAGAAATCCAGCAAGCCGAAGTATTCCGGAATATTTCAGTAAATGGAAGCGATGCACGATTCGTAACGAAAGTACTTGAGCAGGAGTCAACACTTGTTCGTGTGAAAGGAACAGTACCCTCAACCCGGCCAGATGCTAGTTTAATCGATGCTGTTACCAATAAACCCATAGCTCAAACCTCGAACAATGATGGTGGAGACGGTTCGGATCTGACAGATATTCATATATCAAGTCCTAGTTTAGAGGTTAAAAAAGAGGGTATCTGGGCGCTTAAAAAAGCTGACCTTTTTAATGTGCTCTGTATTCCACCGCTTACCCGTGAAAACGATGTTGGCACCAGCACCTTAAGTGCAGCGCTAAAATATTGCAAGGATCAACGTGCTATGCTCATCGTTGATCCTCCATCTGTATGGAACGATGTTTCAAAAGTTTTCGATAGTACTATAGGCGTTGACAAGCTAAACCTTCGTGATGAAAATGCTGCCATTTTTTTCCCCCGGTTGAAGATGCCCGATCCTTTACAGGAAAACCGTTTGGAAGAATTTGTTCCCTGTGGCGCTGTTGCAGGGATTTTTGCGCGTACCGATGCCCAGCGCGGTGTATGGAAAGCTCCGGCAGGTATTGACACAACATTAACCGGTGTTGCCGAGTTGACCATGAAGTTAACTGATGGTGAAAATGGCCTGCTGAATCCGCTGGGAGTTAATTGTTTACGCGACTTTCCGGGAATTGGTCGTGTTGTATGGGGTGCGCGTACGCTTGAGGGCGCTGACCATCTTGCATCGGAATGGAAATACGTCCCGGTTCGCCGTACCGCACTGTTTCTTGAAGAAAGCCTCTATCGCGGGCTAAAATGGGTTGTCTTCGAACCTAATGATGAGCCGCTTTGGGCGCAGATTCGTCTCAATGTTGGCGCATTTATGAATAACCTCTTTCGGCAAGGGGCATTCCAGGGTAAGACACCCAGAGAAGCATACTTTGTCAAATGTGATAGCGAAACCACAACCCAAACAGATATTAATTTAGGCATAGTGAATATCCTTGTTGGTTTTGCTCCTCTTAAACCTGCTGAGTTCGTAATTATCAGGATTCAGCAAATGGCTGGTCAAATTCAAACGTAGAAGGAGATAAATCTCTATGGCGCCGTTTCCAAAAAATGCACACCGTTTTGATCCGTATAAAAATTTTAAGTTCCGTGTTAAATGGGATGGTCGTTATGTTGCGGGTGTAAGTAAAGTTAGTGCATTAAAACGCACGACTGAAGTAGTTGAACACCGCGAAGGCGGCGATCCGAGCACAACCAGAAGGTCGCCAGGCCGTACCAAATATGAAGCTATCACTCTTGAACGGGGTATTACTCATGATACGGAATTTGAAAGATGGGCTAATAAGGTCTGGAATTACGATTCAGGACTGGGGGCTGAGGTATCGCTTAAGGATTTTCGAAAAAATATTATTATTGAGGTGTATAACGAAGCCGGCCAATTGGCTATTGCTTACAAGATCTTTCGTTGTTGGGTCTCTGAATTTCAGGCATTACCGGATTTGGATGCAAATGCCAATGCAGTAGCTATACAGCAGATAAAATTAGAAAATGAGGGCTGGGAGCGTGATTACGAGGTAGGTGAACCAACTGAGTCAACTTTTGAAGAACCTGTTTCTTAAAGATGATTGTAAGATAACAAAAAATGTATATTCCAGAAAAATGTGGTCTGATACCATTTCCACCAATCTCCGGTAGGACCAAAACAAAAAGTTTAAATACTAGTCTATTCCTTCGGCCTTTCGGTCTGTGTGAAAAGGATCTTGATGTTGATTTTGCTCAAAAAGTTCGTCCCCAATTAATAACGCAGATACTGGAATGCTGTACTATAGATAAAGATGGAAAATCGCCGGATCAGGGCTTCTTCCTGGATCTGACAATGAGTAAAAGGATCGAATGTTTGTTAAACATTGCCAGCTCAGGGAATTCATCAGATATGCCCATATATCTCCGATGTCTCAATAAGGCATGTCAGCAGATGATGGAGACCGGGGTTTCCATGGAAGAATTTACCCATGTACAACAGAAAGAAGATAAGGATTATTGTGACATCAGACTTGGCTGTGAAACACTTTCCATTCGCAGGCCAACCGGAGGCGATCAGCTTGAATGGCTCAGGTATGATTTTACCGATAAAGATAAAGCAGTAAAGACAATGATCAGGACATTGATACGAAATGAAGAAAAAACCCTGGTTAATCAGGAAAGAAATATACCGGATGAATGGGTTAAGATTATTGACGAGGCAATGAAGGAATTTGATCCTTTGGTTAATTTTATACTTTCAGTTCAATGCCCATACTGTGGGAAAGAAGATCAACACGAGGTTGATTTAGAAGAAATCTTGCTCCGTAGATTGCGTAAGGTACAGCTACAACTTTTAGAGACCGTCCATCGTCTGGCTAAGCATTACCACTGGAGCGAGTATCAAATTTTCTCTGTTCCTCCCTGGCGACGTTCCTATTATATAAGTTTACTGGAAAAAGAGGAGGATCGATGAACGGATATTTTTCTCAGGTTATAAAGCAGACAGGTATATCATTCCCATCTCCTGGCAATGCAGGATACGGTAATTCGGAGCAACCTCTCACAATGCATGAAGGATATAAGGGAGAGACCTCAATTCATCTCAATAAAGAAAAGCCAACCGAACCTCAACAAGATCAGGCCGATGAAAGCATCCCCGCGTATGCTGCAAAAGATTCTGAAAACCTATCTCATATTTCAAAAAATAATGTTATACAACATACGATTAAAGATATTCCTGAGCACAGTCTGACGCAGAAGCCGGAAAGGAACGAATTATTAGAGCAAGAATCTGTAGTTCTCAAGAGTAACGTTCCTGCTTCATCAGGAAGGGTTCCGTCTCATCAGGAGGTTCGTAAAGGAGAATTGCCGGAAAGCAGGGAGGCTGCGGGAACTTCCATGAGTATCCGGCCAGGTTTAGAAGATGTTAAAAATTGGATTGCCGGAACACCTGTGAGAGGCAGCGTTGGCGATGAAATACAGGATGCGGAGAATCAAATACCTGTATCTTCAGGTAAAAAAGAGATACTTACAGCCGCCTTTTCTCCAAAACAGGTTGAACCGTATCAAAGAGAAAAATCTGAAATTCATGATTTTCATCTTTCTATCGGAAATATTAGTGTGACGATTGAAGCGCCTCAGAAAGAAATTCAAAACAAAGAAGTACCTCAGGTGAAAGGTAGGATGAGGTCAGGGCAGGAAAGTACCTCTTCAAGATTAAGCCGTCATTACATAAGGATATAGTGGTATAAAATGCCAAATTTGTGTATAGAAAATTCAAAGTCTTTTATTATGCTGTTAGCATTCCTAACCCAATTGCAGAAATGCAAGATTTTGCGTCTCTCCGGAGGAATGAACCCACCCCTAACCCCTCCCAAGAGGGGAATAAACTTGTCTTCGACTCAGATCGGGGAAAGTCCCCTCTCGGGAAGGGATTTAGGGGTGGGTAAATCTGTAGGGCAACCCTTTAGGGTTACTATCCCGGCGCATATATTCCGGCGGGGAGGCAAGACAGAAGCCTTGCCCTACATCTTATGAAGAGATAAAAGTGCCGAAGACCTAATTTAACGTATAGGAATTTCAATAGGTATTGTAGGGGCGAAGCATTTGCCGTTATTGGCCTAAAATACTATGTATACGCTGAACGGCAAATGCTTCGCCCCTACGTCTGACCGCAAAATAAAAGTCGCCAAAGACCTAATTTAATGCATAGGAAGTTCAAACAAAGAGTTCCTCCCCCTTGATGGGGGAGGTTAGGTGGGGGTGAAGGAAAAGGACAACCACCCTCCCCTGGCCCCTCCCATCAAGGGAGGGGAAAAAGTCGCCGAAGGACTAATTTAAAAAAGAAAACTACTATGGCACTCATTGACACAGGAAATGCAATAGGGGCGGTATCGAGATTATTACACACCCGATTACAAGAAAAATTGAATGCTTTGTCTCTTACCCCTGTTATCGTAGAAATAGGAAAACCTGAAAAACAGATCAATAGTACAGGCGTAAAACTCAATCTTTTTCTTTACGAGGCGCAATTTGACGCAAGCCTTAAAAACACATCAATCGATGAAGGTCGGCAACCACCTTTATGGTTGGTACTGAAATATATTATGACCGCTTTTCACAATGGAGAGAGTGACAGTGACATTGCTCATGAATACTTAGGGAAAGGAATGCAGGCGCTGAAAGAGTTAAGCTTTCTTCCTTTGAGTAGTTCAAATTTTGACGCCCTTAAGGACAATCCGGAAGTTTTGAAGATTACATTTGATGAAATCAATGCCGATCTTCTCTCGAAATTAATGCAAGGACCTGATGAGAAATACCGCTTTTCAATTGCATTTCAAGTCAGACCTGTAATGATAGCATCCAGACAGCCGTCTTCGTACCCCCTTCTCGTAGGTGTTGATTATACCAGCAGTCCTCCCGATATGATCGGTGAAGACGGGATTATTATTTCAGCGCTTCCTTCGCTTGGGCCAGCAATAACTCATATCTCGCCCGCACGCTTTGAGGTCAACTCCACCATAACGATTCTCGGAAATGATTTAAACGCGTCTGGTTTATCTGTTATGCTAGGCTTAACTGAATTAGCCGTGATATCCCGGCAGCCAAATAGACTTCAGTGCATGGTTAATGGAAATATTGCTGCGGGTAATGTAATTTCTGCCGGTAATTATCCCATATCGGTTGTTCAAATCCTGCCAACGGGACGGAGAAGGTCGAGTAATATTTTGGTTGGCAATCTCTTACCATCCTTAGAAAGCGCGGATATAGTGCCCGGCACTGTTCTTAATTCTTCGTTGCCTGAATCTCCCGGAGTTTATGGTGAAATAGATCTAACGGGTTACCTTTTAGCAGCCGAACATGATGATATTCTCGTGGCGCTTTACCGTGAGGGAAAAACAGTGAGGGTATTGGATTCTGCATTTGATTTTACCGTACCACAACCACCACCTCCATCACTGCATACCAGAATAAGGTTAAAAATGAAAGAGCCTGACGCTGTTCCGCAGGGAACCTATCGGGTTGTTTTTCGTGTAAACGGCCAGCAAGCAAGGAATAGTCCGGAGGTAAATCTCTCATGACCCCTTTAGCTATCGAAAAACCCCCTGTTACCTTTACCCCTCATCTCCATGCAGATGATGCGTATGCAAATTATTGGATGCGACAGGTTACTATCAGGCTACGGCGAGAGATTTGCTGGCGCTGGTATGAGCGCGGTGTACTTCCCGATGCAAGTCCTGCAACCCTGCCACCATTTAGTGATAAGGTCTCTGCGATTCTCGATATGAGCCGCTTTTGGGAAGAAAAAAATACATTTTTTCAAACCGACCCGACAGCGAGATATCTGACCGAGCAGCTTACCATAAACCCACCTTCTGAGAATCAGGACTCTATCCAGGGTTCATTCCGATGGGTTGTTGATAGATTGAAATTAGATGGCATTTCATCATTCGCCCTGGCGCTTGGATTATCGACTATTTTTGACAATGCAGTGGGAAGTATCATTTCTGCCTGCCTTAATAGTCCGGCATGTGTTCATCCAAATTTAGCCCTTGTTCAAAAGCTTTGGGATCATCCTGAATGTGTCTTTGTGCTGGCTGATCCGGCACATACACTATTTCGTTATGGATTACTTCAGTACGGTAATCAAACCCCTCAAAGCCATGGAGGAATGGATTGGGATACTCCAATTACTGTACCTTCCGTGGTGGCGCATCAATTGCTTTTCCCTGGATCTGCGCTTCCTCAGGCTTTAATGCCTGTTACTGTTGATGAGAACAACAAACCTGTCCTTACCGATACTGCTTATCTGGTTGCACACAGGTTGTGTTCTGAAACGAATGATAAACTCCGTATAGTCCCGATTTGTGGGCCAAAAGGTTCTGCTCCTGTTGAAATAGTCCATGCAATAACGGAAATAACAAAAAGAGATGTCGGAGAATTTAAAGGAGATCCCGGACTTCTGAAAAATATCCATTATATGAACTCACTTGCAGCCCTTTGCTGGTTAAAGAATATGGATTTATTTCTGAACCAACACGTACTTTCGGCTTTAAGCGACAATAAACAAGGATTTGATACCCACGTGCTTTCCTGCTTATCGATGCCTATAACCGTCTTCCTGGGTATTACCGGAAGAGACCAGCTAACCCATATACCGGGCGATCTTTTATTACCCATAGTTGAAATTCCCCAATTTCCCTATTATGAGCGTATTGATTACTGGAAAAAAATGCTGGGAGCGAAAGCAGAGGGTTTAGATGGTATTATTATGGAATGCTCCAGACGTTTCCGTTACGAAAAAGGAACTATTAACGCTATCAGTGATGGACTCAAAGGGTTTTTCGGGCCAATTTCAGAAAAGGATTTTATTGGGGCGTGCAGGGCAGAGCTGGAGTGGGATGTTGGTGAACTGGCTCAAAAGGTTATTCCCCGTTTTGAAGACGAGGAATTGATCCTGCCTCATAACCAGCGCCTGCAATTTCAGGAGATTATCAGGGCGATGAAGTCTCTTACTCAGGTGCATTATGACTGGGGAATGAGTAAGGTGTGGAACGAGAGTGGTATTTCTCTGCTTTTTGCAGGTCCTCCGGGTACCGGTAAAACGATGGCGGCAGAGATTTTAGCGAACAAACTTGACCTGCCAATGTACCGTATCGATTTGTCTCAGGTGGTTAACAAATATATAGGAGAGACGGAGAAGAATCTGAAAAGATTGTTCGATGCTGCGGATGTTTCTGATACGATTCTTTTCTTTGATGAAGCCGATGCCCTCTTTGGACGCAGGACAGAGGTCAAAGATGCGCACGACCGCTATGCCAACCTTGAGATCAGCTATTTGCTGGAACGGATGGAACGGTTTAAGGGATTGGCAATCCTGGCTACCAATCGTAAAAAAGACATTGATGAGGCATTTTTAAGGAGGTTGCGCTATATCCTTGATTTCCCCCTTCCGGATGTTGAACACAGGGAAAAGATATGGCTCCAGGTTATTCCCAAAACAATCGATAGCTCGAAGATCGATTTCCGCTTTCTGGCAAAGCAATTTCAGCTTGCTGGCGGACACATCCGCTCAATTGTTTTCAACGCTTGTTTGCAAAGTACGAACGGTTTGGATGTTTACAAAGATGGCTTTAAAGGCCACTTGACGATGGAAAAGATTATAATCGCTGTAAAGAGGGAGTACGAAAAGTTGAATCGTGCTATAAGCCTTGAGCAGTTTGGTCAATACGCAAAAATTATAGAAAGGATGGAACATGAATAGGACAAACATTCACATTGATCGATTCCACATCCGGCTGAAAGGCATTTCTCCTCAGACTGCTCATTCCTTAGTAAATGGTCTGGGGAATGGATTGCTTGGTCAGCTTGCAAAACAGTCTTATCTTTTGAGGGAAAAGCAACTGGTTCATATCGATACCATGAATATGGGTATCCTCAAAGCAGGACAGGATGGAAATTCAGCAAACGTAAGGGGCTTAATCATTGACAGAACTGCCAGTTGTATCAAAAATCATCTGGGATAAACAGGAAAGAAGAATAGATCTGTAGGGCAACTCTTTACAGGTTGTCCGGGAATTAAGATTTTTAAAATTAGCATACGATATATTGTGTTTGTAAATATGATATGAACAATAAATGGTATCCTTAAAATTCTTAATTACATTCTCGGACAACCTGTTTAGGGTTGCCATCCCCATGCACGTTCACGTGGGGGAGCAAGGCTAAAGCCTTGCCCTACATTGTAAGAAGAGATAAAGGGTGCTGAAGGTCTAATTGAATGTTTAGGAATTTCAAACGTGTTGCCTCCCCCTGAATCCCCATATGCATCAAGCTAAGGATTTTTGTATCCAGGGAGCCCTCATCCCTGGCTAGAAACTTCCAGCCCTTTGGGCCTGTGATGGTTCTTGTGGCTTGTAGTAGCTTGGAGTAGCTTGTTCCCAAACTCTGTTTGGGAACACAATTGCCTGGAAACTCTGTTTCGAGAGTCCATAGTTCTGAGAAATCATACGATCAGATACTTCTCGATTCGGGAAACAGAGTTTCTCGGACATGCATGTTCCCAAACAGAGTTTGGGAACAAGTCGGGTAGCGGCTTGATGCATGTGGGATTAAGGGGTGATCTTCAATATGATTTTTTGATATTCACAAGAGGAGATAGTATGCCATATTTAGTAAGAGGGGCGCTCGTAGAATATGGAAACGACTTTCTGGGACCTCTTTTAAATGCCGTGACTTTTCAATTTAATCCTGAAAGTCTTTCCCGGGCTATCCAAATACCTACCCGTCCAACGGGGGTTGCAAGCCGGGAGGTAGGTCAGACAGGTGAAGTTCCTGTTGAAAAAATTACCTTTACCGCACATTTTAGCGCTGCAGATCAGTTGGATAAAGGTGACAAGGCGGCAAGGGCCTACGGTATTGGTCATCAGTTGGCTGCTTTAGAAAAAATGGTCCATCCAAAAGAGACAGTAAATGGTTTCATGGCAAAGGCCGTTGATGAAATTGGAAAACTATTAAGTAATGTTGCGGGTGTTACCGTAACTCTTCCTATTCCCAGGGAGAATTATCCCCGCACCCTTTTTATGTGGGGACAGATGCGGGTATTGCCGGTAATTATAGAGTCTATGAATATTACCGAGCAGCAGTATGATCAATCTCTCAATCCAATCCAGGCCGAGGTTTCACTCGGTTTGAATGTAATAACGATTAATTCTTATATAGATGATACAGTTGCCCGGGGCGCCCTTACATGGTCGAACCTTGCAAAAGATAAAGCGATAGAGAATCTTGTTAACACGGCAAAACAAGGAATTGATATTATCCCATTCTAGGAGATGTACGATGTTTTTAGAATCGTCGAGATATAATAAAATAAAAACCGTAGACGTTATCCTGAAAGATGGAAGGGTTGTAAAGGCTGTAACGTTAAGAAAACTACCATTCATGCAGGGTAAACATACCATGATAAAAGGAAATGATCGTCTCGACATCATTGCCCGGCGCACGTATAACAACCCTGCGATGTTTTGGCATATTGCAGATGCAAATACCGAGGTACAGGCCAATGATCTTGTTAAAGAGACAGGACGCATGATAAAGATACCGGAGCACTAATGCCAGATATCAGATTCAGAATATTTTTTGATAATAATCCCGCTACCCGCGAGCAGCTAGAAAGAGTAGAAGAGATCACGGTGGAGCAGGAAGTGGATATGGCATGGGAGGCGCGTATCCAGATTCCCGTCTATCTTGATGATAACGGGAATTGGGTGGGAGAGGATGAGCGTTTCATGAGGTCTTTTTCTCGCCTGAGGGTGGAGATCCAGGTTGATACATTGCCTTTTACGCCTCTTATTGACGGACCGGTTGTTACATATGACAATCAAAAGAGTTCAAAACCGGGTGAGAGTATGATCATCATGATTGTTCAGGATGACAGTGTATATTTGAATCGGAGAGAGAGCGTAGTGCGTTTTGAGAATATGTCGGATCATGAAATTGCAATGCAAATATTTCGCAGTATTGAACAGGTAGCATCGTTTGATATTGAAGCTGTTTCCAAACCGCCAGGAACTCTTTCACCTGTCGTAGTTCAACGCAGCACAGAGATGCAGCTACTCAGGTTCCTGGCGAGGCGACAGGGGAAACATGCCTATGTTTTGCCGGGGAGTGAGCCTGGACTGAGTATCGGTTGTTTTAAGGACTTTCCTGCTCAAACAGATGGATTACCTCCTCTTATCTTATTGGGAAAGGATAAAGGCCGGCTACCGTAAGGGCTGCTACAATTAGCATCTGCGATAAGGAGGTAATGAAGGCAACTACTCATTTTAACAAGATCGATCTCCTTGGTGAAGCGGCGCCGTGGCTGGAGAATGAAGCAGATAAAGCCATTCAGATACTTCCTCCTTATCAGGGAGAATCGGTGGACCTTGATCATACCGTAACTGCCGAAGCTGCAAATTTGAGCTATGCCTTCGAGGCGACAGGGAGCATATTAGATCATTTCTATCCGGGTGTATTGCAGCCCTACAGGGTGGTTAGTGTTTTGGGGGGAAATAGCAGGATGAGCGGAAATTATCTGATTAGTAAGGTTACCCATACGTTAACACGGTCTGTGTATTCTCAGTCCTTTACCGTGAGGAGAAATGCACAGTCTGAGCGTTTTGACAGCAGTTTTCTTAAGCTTGCCGAAGGTATGGCTATCAATCTTGTGAGGAGTATTTTCTGATGATGGATCCTGATATGGAAAAACTTGTTGTTGAGCTGACGGAATTTACACGATCCCGCTATTTTGGAAAATACCGTGGTCTTGTCAAGGATGTAAATGACTCGGAAAATATGGGTCGCATCATTGCCCGGGTTCCCGAGGTGTATGGAGATGAAAACTCTCCGTGGGCGTTGCCTGTCGTTCCCTTTGCAGGTAAAAATCATGGCCTGGTTGTGCTTCCGGAAGTGGGTGATGGAGTTTGGATAGAGTTTGAGGCAGGTGACCCATCCCGCCCTGTTTGGACTGGCTGTTGGTGGGGATGTGAAGAAATGCCTGAGCCGGGTGGAACAAAAACAAGGGTTTTGGCAACATCGGGGGGGCATAAGGTCATACTGGATGATGATAAAAAAGAGTTGAGGCTTCTCCATTCCGGAGGTTCAGAGATAACCATGACAGAGAATGAAATTATGCTAAAGATTGGCGCCACTCAGATTATCCTTTCTGCGCATGGAGTAAATATCAATAATGGGGCGTTTGAGGTGAGATAAGAGTAATTCTATTTTCATGGAGAGGAATTTTCATGCTGCAGGGCAACCCTTTAGGGTTGCTAGTCCCGTACACATTCACACGGGGGCGGGCAAGACGAAAGCCTTATCCTACGTTAGGCAGCCTGGTTTTATGTGTAAAAAATTCAAAGTTTTTCATGATGCTGTTAACACATCCCTATCCCTAATTGTAGAGACGCAAAATCTTGCGTCTCTACAGGGGAATGAACCCACCCCCCAACCCCTCCCAAGAGGGGAATAAAAAAATCCCCTCCCGGGAGTGGATTTAGGGGTGGGTAAATCGGCATATGCATTAAGCTAAGAATAGTGTTCCATGAAAAAGGAGGTATCCCCCTGGAGAAAGAGCAATGTATGTCCCTGTTCCCCTCTAATCCCCCCTAACCTCCCTTTAAAAAAGGGGGAAAAGAAGGATAATTTAGAAAAGGGGGGAAAGAAGGATAAGTTTAAAAAAGGGAGGAAAGGATGATTAGTTTAGAAAAGGAGGAAGGATTTCCTCTTGAGAAAAGTTTGTCTGATCAAACATAGCAAACTTTTCCCCATTTTCTCAAGGGAGACTAAGGGAGATTATGCATTTCCCCCTTTTTAAAGGGGGACTAAGGGGGATTATGGGTGGTTTGTTATTCTTCACCGTTTACCTATTACCTATTTTAGCTTGATGCATATGGGTAAAAGGGGTGAGTGAAAAAGAAAAATCGTTAGGTTTTGTCTTTTAAAACCCAACCTAATTTATATTGGGAGTTAACATGCCGGGAAACATCTTGACAATGACAAGTACTGTCATGTGTCCTCATGGAGGCCGGGCGATGCTTATTACTTCCAACAGAAAGGTCTTTGCCAATAATGCGTTTGTCCTGCTGGAAACCGACGTTCATTCTGTAATAGGTTGCCCTTTTTATAGGGGAGATACCTACTCACCCTGTGTACGAATCGAATGGTCTGCAGGAGCAAACAAAGTGGCTGTTCATGAAATACCAGTACTCGTCAAATCAAGTATAGGAAAATGTTTTAACCCTGATGGCACTCTTCAAGGGGTTGCAACTATTATAAATACTCAAAGAAAGGCATCGGCTCAATGACACAAGAATATGGGAAACACCTCTCATTTCCTTTCCGGATAGGAAAAGATGGCCGGACAGCTCAGGTATCATCCCTTGAGGAACATGTACGGGACGAGTTGATCCAATTAATCCTGACCAATCTTGGTGAGCGGCTTTTTCTGCCAGATTTTGGCGGAGGTGTGCGCCGCCTTGTTTTTGAAAATGCCGATGAGACCCTGGGCGCGATGACGAAGGCCATACTTACTCAGGCGATTTCACAATGGCTTGGTCACCGGATAGCATTAGAGGATCTTATCGTTATTGTGGAACATGAAAAGATCGGAGTGGAGATTAAATACCGGATTGCAGGGACTGAAGATACCAGGGTGATGAAATTTGAGCGAAAAGGGGGATAAAAATGGCTATTAAAAACCAGGAGGCCTTACATGAGCGGGCGAATAATCTGGAAGCTCACCATCTTAACGGTTTCAAACTTGTATTGGTAACGTTACACCCGGATCCAAACCCGACTGAGGCGCACCTGGAGGTTCATTTCCATAATAATAATGAGATTGCAAACATTTTAAATGATTTTGCAGCGAATCCAACGGCGGCAAAACAGATCTTTCCCATTTCCGGAGGCCATCGGATTCTTGCTGGTCCAGCCTCTGATCAGGTCAAAGTTGTTGCAATTACCGGAAATCCTGCCGGTACATTTTTAACGCTGACAGTGGCACCGATAGGCGACTATTCAACCTATACCGTAAGCACAAATTATCAGAATATCGATCCTGTTTTTGCTGAAATCGATTTTAAATTTCGCCCCGGATGCTTTCAGCATTGTGCGCCAGACCGGGAACCTGCCCCTGAACCGAAGGTAGACCCTCCCATCGATTATTTGGCAAAAGATTATGATTCATTCCGGCATACCATGATCGCTGCAATGATGGAGCGAGTGCCAGGCTGGGAGCCTACGAGTGAGGCCGATCTGGATCAAGTGCTATTGGAACTGTTCAGCGCTGCGGCAGACGAGTTAAGCGACTACCAGGATAGGGTTATGAATGAGGCGTATCTCGCTACGGTGCGCAAAAGAGTCTCCCTGGCGCGGCATGCCCGATTGATGGATTATCACATCCACCAGGGTAACCAGGCAAGTACGTGGCTGACCTTGAAATTGGACAACGGGCAAGAACTCGACTTACCCAAACCAAATCCAAATCCTGCGGCTAAACCGATAAATCTTAGAGTTTGGGCGGGAGACGATGATATAAACGTTCCTTCTTCTGTCGTCTTTGTAACCCGCACACAACAGCATCTGCACTATTTGCTTAATCAGATGGGCCTGTACACATGGAGCAATTCAATTCCGTCCCTTGCAACCGGAAGTACTATCGCTGATCTAAAGCTTGCCGTAACCGGACAACCACCTGCAGTAATTGTCCAGAATTTGATCCGTTCAGGATTGGTCCGGTATCTTTTAATTCAGGAATGGAAGAATCCGGCAACTGGTGAGAAGCCGGGCAGGGATCCGATAAAAAGGCAACTGCTAAAATTGCTTTCCGGAGACAAAGGAGCTGCGGCAATGCAAGATCCTTTGACCGGAGAATGGTTCGTACGGGTTCGGTGGGAGGAAAGGGACAGGTTGAAAAGTAACTACTGTTTTACGGTGGATTGTCCTGCACCAAAAGGCAAGATCGAAGACATTTCCCTTTTCCATGGAAACTTAGTAGTAGTTTATCACGGTTGGCCTGAGGAAACTATTTTTAAGGAACATGGAGCTACTCTTGCCGGTTCAAATGAATTTTATTATGAAAGGACTGGCGATGCGGATGAGAAGACCGGTAAGAAAAATAATAGGTGGGGCGCCGTCTGTAAGCTGCCGGAAGGACCTCTTGCTTATAAAAATAACTCTCCGGATGGTAAGGCGCCATACGGTGAGATACCGCCGGAATCAACCCTTGAAGTGGCTGTAGAAACACAGGGAGGCGGTATTGACACGTGGAACGAAGTCATTAGTTTGGTTCATAGCGATGAAAACGACGATCACTTTATTGTAGAAACCGATGAAGAGGGAAAAAGCCTGATCCGTTTTGGAAACGGCGCCAATGGCAAAGAGCTACCGGATAAAGCTGTTGTTTACTGCTCTTACCAGATCGGTCAGGGCCTTGACGGTAATATCGGTGCGGATAAAGTGATCAATTTTGATAGGGCGACTTTTCCTGAAATAGTGGAATGCTGGAACCCCTTTGATGTAATAAATGGAAGATCTCCTGAACCTGTGGTAGAAGTCGTTCGCCGTATTCCGGAGGCATATCGATTCCGTCAGCTCCGTGCAGTAACCCTCAAAGATTATGTAGACCGCGCTAAAGAACTCCCAAAAGTCTCGAACGCCTCAGCCAGGTACCTGTGGACCGGAAGCTGGAGAACCGTTCGGATTACGATTGATCCGGCTGGCACGACCGTATTGGACGATGAGTTGCGAAAAGAGATCCAAGTCTATCTGAACGCTGTCAGGCTTATCGGAGAAGACCTGGAGATCCGTCCGCCTCGATTTGTTCCCCTGGAAATACACGTTTTACTCTGCATCCGTCCCGATTATTTACACCGGATGGACGCATGGCATTCTTCCATCCGGACCTGTGGACGTTTGGACAGGAACTCAGGGAAAGTCAAATCATCGGACGGGCGCAGATGATCGAAGGTGTTGACCATGTGATTGCCGTGGCCGTGAAGCGCTGGAACGAAGCAACTCCAGGTACGCCAGGGGTCATCGAAGTACGATCCAATGAGATCATTCAGGTCAGGAATGACCCTGATCACAGGGAGAAAGGGTTTATTGATTTTACGGTAAAAGGAGGCCGTCAATGACGCCAGATTGCCGCAATGACTGCAAAGAGCCACTGCTCTTTCCGAAAAGGCCAAACAACAGACCTGGTTTGTCCCACATCGATTACCGCATCGGCACCTATTCCGATTTCCGGGAAGCGATTCTGCGAAATTTAAACAAAGACCCGGTTCTCTTTCCCTGGACCCATCGGGGGCCGGATGATCCTGGCATCGCCTTGCTGGAAGGAGCGTCGATTCTGGGCGATATTCTAACCTTTTATCAGGAACTCTATGCCAATGAAGCCTATGTAAGGACCGCCCGGTGGAGGGAGAGTATTGCCGATCTCGTACGATTGCTGGGCTACCGGCTTTCGCCGGGTTTAGGCGGCAGCGCTACCTTCATCTTTGAGGTAAGCGGTGATAAACCGGTAATCATTCCTAAAGGGTTTCCCATGAAGGCACAGTTGGAAGGGCTGGAACAGCCGTCGGAGTTTGAAATTATCAAGGAGTTTATCGCTGTACCGGCGCTAAGTAAATTTTATCTGTACCGGCCATTTTATTATCCGGATATTACGACAGGAACCGCCAAATTTTCAGTTGAAACCTCCGTTCTGAGTAAAGCAGGCATCAAATTGAACAAAAAGGATCGCCTTATGCTTGTGGTTTCTCCTGTGAATCCTCAAACTGTACGACAAACCGTGGTGGTGGGCGATATACAGGAGCGCTTTGAGCGTACCGAGATAACTGTTGAGGGTGGCTGGCAAGGAGGTTTAGCCGGAGATGAGATTACAGCGTACAAGCTTGGCAGTTCATTCAGATACTTCGGATATAATGCACCGCTAACCGTAACGGTTGTGCAGAACGGGATAGCCGTTCAAAATAACGTGTCTTTCAGCGCTCAGGTGGGAGGATTGCGATTATACGCAAAGGCCGGAGCGTACGATCCATTACCAAACTTGACTTCATTCCCGCTGGACAGCGAAGTGAAGGATATCTCTGCAGGCTCAACAATACTGATCAGTCTTCAGCTCAGCGCCGATCCCTCAGGAACTGGCCCGACATACTTCTTTGAGAGAAAAATAACAAAGGTAACCTCAGCCTCTGTAACCAGAGGGGCATTAACCGGAGGCACAACAGTGGTTGAATTGGATAACGAGATTGTCCTAACTCCATTAACACCGTCTTTTCTCTATACCGATATTCGAACCGTAGAATTTCACGAGATTGTTGGAGAAAAATTTACCCTGAAGGCTACCCGCACTCCTGTTGAGCCGGCAGATGGCTCAAGTCTTTACTATTATGGCGATTCTGATTCATATCAAAAACTAGATGGACGGTCCGTCCAGTTTGTTCAAAATAACCAAATGGAGCAGGTGCTGGTGAATAGTAAGAGTGCCAGCGTCAGTTTAGACAACCAGATAACTTTGCGGCCGCTCACATTAAATCCACGCCTACAACTCTTTACTGCCGGGGATTTTCCCTTGAGTAATCCTCGCGTTACCGTCTACGGCAACCTGGGCGTGGCAACCCAGGGAAAAACTGAGAAAGAAACTGTGCTGGGCAATGGCGATAGCCGTCAGCCGTTTCAAACGTTTAAACTTCCGAAGTCGCCTTTAACCTATCTCAATTCTGCTGGTGAGACGCCCCCCGAAGCGCCTGAATTACAGGTTTATGTCAACGATCGCCTCTGGAAGAGAGTGCCGTCTTTTTTCGGCAGGGAGCCAAAGGAGGAAATCTATATTGTTCGTGAAGATGCAGATGGCAATAGTTGGGTGCAGTTTGGCGATGGGAGTACCGGTATGCGGTTGCCCTCAGGTATGAATAATGTGAAAGCCGTTTATCGAACTGGCACGGGGGCGTATGGCGCCCTGAAGGAGGAGACTACGGTACAGGCAGGAGACAAATTAAACCGGCTTGATAAGATTCAACTACCCGGTGTTGTCTCCGGAGGCTCCGGGCCGGAAACCGGCAATAATGCCAGGGAAGCCGCGCCAGGAAAGGTGCAGAGTCTCGGACGGCTTGTTAGTCTTAGGGATTTTGAAAGCGAGACCCTGGCGATCTCGGGTGTTTCAAAAGTATCTGCCGCATGGCAACTGGTGGACAATATCCCGGCCGTTGTGCTGACTGTTTTAATGGAAACGGGACGGGATAAAGAGAAAGACGAGGTCGAACGTATTGTAAACAATTACAATACATGCCGTGGTCCACAGCGGTTTCCGGTTAAAGTTGATCACGGTAAACTGCACTACGTCTATGTTGGCGTTGTGTTTGGTCTTCATCCGGCCTTTCGGGAGGAGCTTGTGAAAAAAGCGATAAAAGAGGCGCTGGGCGTTAACGGTGGGGAAGATACTAGTATTGATAACCCGAAGGGACTTTTCGGGATTCATCAACGTCGGTTTGGACAGAATGAGTACGCCACCAGAATAGCAGGGACGGTTCAAAATGTAGAAGGTGTGGTATGGGCGAAGGTTCTCGTGTTTGGTTCTCTCGGCGAAGCGGATGATCCATCAGAACTTGACCTTCCTTCTGAGTCAAAACAGTTTAACCCGGTTGTTTCTTGTGACAACCTTCACGTCCTGAGTTTATACACAGGACACCTTCAGCTCAGCGTTGCGGCAGCAGAATCTATGAAGGAATGCTGACTGTTGAGTCTCGAATTGCACAGATGAAGGCAAGTAAAACAACAGTGAAGTTGAGGAATTTGAATGTTTTTAGGGGTTGATAAATCATAAGAGAACCCATCCCTTAGTCCCTCCCATCACGGGAGGGAAAAATTTGTAGGTAAGTTGCCGAAGGCTCAATGTATTACGAGGTTTATCGAAATGAAAGAAAAACATGTCTCTCTGTATGAAAGATTACCTGAAATTTACAGAATTAAAGACCAGGAGCAGCAACCTCCGTTTCAGCTCAAAAGCTATTTAGCCCTGGTTGAAAAGACCTTTGGGGCTATTCATGAAAACATCGAGTCCCTCTATCACGATCTCTTTATTGAGACATCATCTGACTGGGTCATTCCCTACATCGGCGATCTGCTGGGCACAAGCCATTTATCAGGCGATCCCTGGACATTAAGAGCCGATGTCGCGGATACGATTGCCCTTCGCAGACGAAAAGGTACGCTGGGCGCTATAGAACTCCTTACCTATAACCTGACTCAGTGGGGCATGCACTGCGTTGAGTTGAGGGAAAATTTGGTCTGGAACCAGCATCTCAATCACCAGCGGCAAGATGAAGGTGGTAAACCGCCGTACGGCCTTCCTTCCGTTACCAGGCACACGGTCATCAGAGGCGGTACCGTGATGCTTCGTGATCCTGCGATGCTGAGTCTGCTCAACACACCATTTGATCCGTTTGCCCATACCGCTGATCTGAAGCCACAGGTGTTCGGCAACATCAGGTACAATCTGCCGAATCTTGCCATCTTTCTCTGGCGTTTGAACGCTTATCGGATTGGTATATCGAAGCCATTACCAAATCCGTTAACAAATGGCATTGTTGATAACAGCCTGGTGGCAACCGGCACGGAGGCAAAGTTTATTACCCAATTTTACATTCATCCTCTGGGAGAACCGGTCAGACTTTTTAATACGTACCGGTTTAATCCGGATATAAGACCGCCCGTTTTGAGTCAAATAGATGAGACGCCAGGCCCTATTCCCACAGTTCGTTTAACTGAGGATTCGGCGGCAGGCGCTCCTGATAAATATGTATCCATCGATATCTACGGCACTACTGGGCCCCTGAATATATCCGATGCCGGTTTTCAATTATACCTGCCTGAACCTGCATTTGCCGGAAATACCTGGACATTGAGAGGGGCAAACTTGTGTGCGTGGGAGACGGGTTTGCAACCCACTCTTAAAAATCGTGAAATTGCCATCGATCCCGTCATTGGCAGAATCGTTATCGGTATTGATACCGATGCCGAGGCGGCTGCGCTCGTTGATCATCTGTTACTGATATATACCTACGGTGCTGTAGGGCCGGTTGGCGCTCATCCGATATCACGCCCTTCTGCGGCAATGGAGTGGAATGGAGAGCCGGTCTTGTTCAGGGAGGTTAATTTCCATCAAAATCCCCATGGGTTAAGGGATTCTCTCAGCAACATTCAGGATTCAACATCTCCCATCGTTATCGAAATCAAGGATAGCATGATACATGAACTGGATGTAAGCGACCCTGCTCTTATTGGAATGCTTCATGAGGACGGCGGCTTTAATCTGCAATTAAACAGATCTCTCATTATTCGCGCCGCAGATGATCATCGGCCGATCATCAGGCTGACACAACCATTACGTTTCCGCCCGACACATGTTAAAGGAACAAACCCTGATGAGCAAAAGCAATTCGACGCCATAATGGCGAACCTTACGGTCCGTCTGGAGGGATTATATATTACCAGAAGCGAAAATTGGGCAGCTACGAATCCTCCGGGAACACCTCTGATTGTGAGGGCAGCTCTTCATCATCTGGAGATTTTCGATTGCACACTTGATCCAGGAGGTTCCAGAGAACTCGATGGCACGCCTGAAGGGAAGCGCGCGCCTATCCATCCTTCAATGAGGATCAGGGAACCGTATGGGTTTGCTAACTCAGCAGAGGAGGAAGCTTTCAACCAAATTCCTGAAATCATACTCCATCGTACCATTACCGGGCCGCTGTTTATTGATACTGGTTATCGCCTTTTCCTTACCGATTCGATCATAGATGCGGGAAGCGGAGTTAATGACGATCCAGCAACCGCAGTGTTTGCTATTTCGGGTGCCGGTGATCCATCGGCCTCATGGGGGCCACCATCACAAGTGAGCGGAATCACGGTCTTTGGTCGTATGAGAGTGGAAGGCATTCATGGCAGAGGCGGAATATGGGTTCATACCCTGGAGGTGTTGGATAATCAGAAGGGATGCATGAAATTCAGCTACTTTTCAGGAAATGGAGATCGTTTGCCACAGAACCATGGATGTGTGAAGGGAACGGAGGCACATCTGAGGTTTGTCAGTGAAGTATTCGGGAATCCGGCTTACGGGCAGCTTGACCATACTACCGACTTTCGTATCCGGGAGAGAGGACCGAATGACGATGCGATGGGTGCTTTCGGTTTTCTCATGGAAGCGCACAAGTGGCGTAATATCCGAATCCGCTACCGTGAATTCATGCCCGTGGGGGTAAGACCGTTATTAATACCGGTAACTTGAAATACTTTTAACAGAGAATATTATTCGGATACAGACGAACACAGATTATCAGGATATT
Source organism: Candidatus Jettenia sp. AMX1 (assembly GCF_030263775.1). Taxonomy (NCBI): domain Bacteria; kingdom Pseudomonadati; phylum Planctomycetota; class Candidatus Brocadiia; order Candidatus Brocadiales; family Candidatus Brocadiaceae; genus Candidatus Jettenia; species Candidatus Jettenia sp. AMX1. The sequence continues at coordinate 32,122 of NZ_SZPP01000014.1, read as the reverse complement.
AAACACGGAGAACTAACAGAGCGAATTATGAAAATCTTCTATAAAGTTTATAACAAACCTGGTTGTAGCTTTCCGGAAAAGGTTTATGAGGATGCAATGATGTTAGAATTTAAAAGGGAAAATATTCCAGCGATTCCTCAATATGCAATATCTGTGCTTATCAGTGAAAATCTGTGTCCAAATTAAAAGGAGTATACCATGAAGGGTGATTTTTCAAAATGGCAGTTTGATCCGGAACAAAATTTTAACGGCGTCCTTCATCAGCAGGGCAGAGTACTGCTCGACAGTGACTGGAATGCACAGACCCGCATAACGAATAATTGGCAAGCTACAACAGGTAAGGACATTATAGGCGCAGATATCGCGGCGGTGCCGGCGGATGAACCGGATGGATTTAACGTTACTGCGGCTGAGGTCGATGCTGATAATACAATAAAAATTACCGTAATGCCAGGGAGGGTGTGGGCAGATGGATTATTAGTTTATCTCAAGGGAGAAACGGAGATTTTTCGTGTCGCTCCCTATCTTCAACCACCCATTCAGGATCCATCATTCGACGAATCAACAATAGGCGCAGGTGTCCGTGATGCAGTCATTCTGGAAGTCTGGGAGGAAGCAGTGAATGGTTTTCAAATGCCTGAGATGTTAATCGAACCTGCCCTTGGTGGTCCGGATACCACAGAGAGAGCACACTTAGCAATGGCATTCAGGTTACTGAGACTGGCTGATGGAGAAACCTGCGATAACATCGGTGATAAACTCAAAGATGATTTTTCACAAAAAGGAAAGCTAACGGTTTCGCTGCAACCAACAAGTATAACTCCGGGAGACTGTCCAGCCGTTGAGGGCGGAGGATACACTGGATTTGAACACAACCTGTATCGGATAGAAATTGCTGAGGTAAATAGCGGCTTCCCCGTTATGTTCAAATGGTCTCAGTTCAACGGGGGCCTTGCCGGACGGGGAAAATTTGATGCCGTTACTAATAAAGTCACCATAACGGCCAATCTCCAGGCGATTATAACGTCCGGGTTGACTGAATTCTACCTCGAAGCCGTAGAGCACGACCCGATCTCTCCGGTGACGCCCGGTTTGGGGCATTGGAAGGTTACCTATGGGGCAAGGGTCACACTCAATAGTGACAATCAACTTGATCTGCCCAATACGCCGATGTTTGGTTCCATTCCTGCTTCTTCCGGCTCTGTATTCTTTCGTCTTTGGAACGACATCAGGCCCATTACGGATTTCCCAAAAGTTACAACGCCGGCAGCACCAAATGAATTGAGGGATGGGATCCGTTTGGAATTTGAATCAGTCGCTGGAGCCAACTATGCGCCTGGCGACTACTGGACCTTTTCAGTTCGTGCTGGCGATAGAAAGAATAATGAGATATTACTTGGCAAAGATAGTGGCGGAATAATTACCGGAGAACCGCCAGAGGGTATTCACTACCATCGCGCACCGCTGGCAATATTACATTGGAATGCCAACCGGGACATCACGGCGCCTGATCAGATCGAAGATTGCCGACACATCTTCCAGCCGTTGACGAAGCTTGCTACCTGCTGCACGTATAAGGTTGGCGATGGTAAACACAGTCATGGAGATTTCAACTCCATCCGGGAAGCGATTGATCAGCTTCCGTCCACGGGGGGGGAGATCTGTGTGCTGCCCGGAGAATACACTGAGAATGTCTTGATCAACAATAGGGCACATATCACGATCCGTGGTTGCGGTGAGCGCAGCAAAATCGTCTCCGGGATTCCAGACGAGGAATTTGGTATGGCCAATCCGGTGATCCACATCAGGGATTCACAAGATATCTGTATTGAGTCCCTTGCCGTTGTTGCTCATAATACGGGTGTTGGTATCCTGCTTGAAGGCAGTCCTCCTCCATGGATTGTGATTGGCAATACTACCATTGATGGACCATTGCTGCTGCGCGAAATAACGCTGGCCGATTTACATATCAGTGCTGCAACCCGAAGCGCCATTGAGGCGCACATCGGGCAGTTTATTACAATCCGGGAATGCCATATCGGGATGAGTGATAGTGCAGGCGTCTGGCCAGGAATTTTTTTCGTGGGCGAGGATGGCTTGATTGAGAATAACACGATTCGCGTTAAACCTGCCCGTGAAGAGGTGTCAGGCATTGCGATGAAGGGAATACAGGCTTCCGCAGGACTTGGCGGTTTGCAGCTAGGCGGTACTTCTGAACGCATACGTATTATCAATAACCTGATTCAGGGAGGTATCGGAAACGGTATTACCCTGGGCAGCGTTCAGATAATTGATAAAGCTGGCAGTGATGTTGGCGGATTTATCGGCTGGGTGGTAAATGCAGACGACCCTTGCAGCCCGTGTAAGCCCGGTGATGTTTTTATACCACCACGTGGGACTGAAGATGAAGATGGTACCAGACAGGTTTCGGCGGGTGATTTGTATGAGATATCTGTTGAGCGCAATCGAATCCTAGACATGGGTCTCAACGGCATCGGCGTAGCTGGTTTCTTCAATCTCGATGCAGCCGATGAGTTCATTACTGTGGAACGGCTTACCATTATTGGCAATGAAATACGTCATTGTCTGCAGCGCCCTCTGGCGGACATTCCACCAGCAATGATTAACAGCATGGGCTACGGCGGCATCTCGCTTGCAGATGCGGAGTATCTTGTGATTCATGATAACGTTATTGAGGATAACGGTCCAAATCACCTGGAGCCTGTTTGTGGCATATTTATATTGCACGGCGAGGGGATTGACATTTCCCGCAATCGCATTTTGAATAATGGTATTAAAACAAACCAACCGGCAAATTCAGCTAAGGTTGGACGGCGCGGGGGAATCAATATCGCCTTTGGCGTGGCTCCCGTTGTGCAGGTTACTATTCGTGAACAACCATATCCGGTCCAGGATGGTATGCCGGCCGTTAAGGTGCATGACAATATTGTCAGCGTGCCATTGGGTCAGGCGCTTTCCCTGACCGCTTTGGGACCAGTGTCTGTTATAGGGAATCAGTTCACCAGCCGTGGCATGATTTCGCAACGCAATCAACCATCGCCGACGTCCTTCGCTTCTACGATAGCGATTATGAATCTGGGGGTTTCAAATGAGCTTCACTGGCAACTCCTGGCGTTTAACGCATTGCGCGCGGGCCATGTGAAACCTGGCGCCAGCGCTACTGTTAGCGGCAATACGGTATTTATTCCGCAGCCAGGCCTTGATGATCTCCGCTTCGGTCAATACCTGGCTAATGGTAATGTGTTGTTTAATAATAATCAGTGCGTACTGGATCTGTTGGAGACAGGCCAAAGCTTGTCATTGTCTTCTATAGTAATAGTAAGCCTTGATGACATTGGATTTCACAATAACCAGTGCGACTGCAGCTTACTCGATGACCTTGTGTTATCTCAGGTCTTCCTTTTTGGTCTGTCGGTGCGCATGAGCGACAACCGGCTGAAAGAGGGTATTTTCAATACGCTGTATTCGGCCACAACCTTTGGGTACATGAATGCCACCACGAACAACCAGACAACTCATTGCATAATCGTTTCAGGCCTGTCGAATCTTAAAGTAGATACTGGCAACAAAGTCTTTCTGCAAATCTTTGGAAAGGATGATTACTGTAATCCATTTGCACTGATAAGGGATTCAGTCAATTCCTTTGGACAGCCGATGATTGTTACATAATAATAAGTACATTTTTATTCAGGAGGGAACAGTGGTATCATCAAGAAAAGAGAGAAGCATTCCATTAAACACTATTTCTGAGACGCTGGAAAAAGGTATTTCGGGAACTGACGCCGAACGCAAGATAGGGATTGAAGGACTCATGAGAGTACGGGGCGCCAAAGCAACCCGCCTTGAGAGGGAAAAATTGCGCCTGAGCAAGAAATTGGGAGCCAATCACCCGCGCGTAATGGAGCTTACAAATACCATAGAAGTAAACCGTGGTCTTATCCGGGACCTGGAAGTGCAACGTGACCATGCCGGGACAGAAATTCCGGGGGTAGACGAAAATACCTGGATTTTGCATGGTTTTGTGCGTGATAAGAACTTCAAGGGTATACCGAATCTTACCGTTGCACTCTATGATCAACAGGGTAAATGGGTCGGGCAGTTAGGTTATGCATGTACTAATAAAACAGGTTATTTCAAGCTGAGCTACAGCAATATGAGGGATGATAGAGAAAAGCCGTGGTTCACAGCGCTTACTGGTAAAGCGAGACAATGTCCCCAGGTATTTATCCGTATTTCTGATCAGAAAGGGATGCTTCTCTATACTGATAAACAGTCCTTGACTCCTGAGCCAGGGCGGGTTGATTATCGCGAGATACTCCTTGGTAATGAGGTAGATGCGTGTAAACCCCCTGAGGGTACGATGCGGCCAAAACCAGGAACAGAAAAACCCACTACGAAGCCTTCATCTCAGAAAGAAGATCAAGGCACAACTGAAAAACCTGGAAAATGATCCAGGAAATCTGATCAGGGATAATGAAATTGTATATGAGGGAGAAAAGTATTTTATGTCTTTAGCCCTTGGCCAAAAGCGATCTCCGGATAACATACGCAAACAAGAGCGTGACATTATGCACGGCGCCTCAAAGCATTCTCAGGCCATTTACCATACTTTTCCGGTATCAGTCATTCAACGCAAACCAAGCTGTCCCTGCGGTGGGGGGTGCCCTCGTTGCAAGAACACTCTCACCATTCAACCTAAACTCAAGATCAATGAACCAGGGGACACGCATGAGCAGGAAGCGGACAGAGTGGCCGAGCAAGTGATGCGTATGCCTGCAAATACAAGTGCCAGCGGTCAGTTGTCAGGAGTTAGGAAAGAGGATAAACATATTCAAAATCGGATTGCCGATCTGGTAATGGCAACGACGGCGCAAACCGTCGTTAGCGGGGCATCATCGCGCATCCAGCGCTTCGTGAGGCAATCGACTGGGCAGACAGACGCAGCGCCCGCCAGTGTAAACCAAGCCCTTGCCAGCCCTGGCAGGCCGCTGGAGCCGATGCTGCGGCAGGACATGGAGCAGCGCTTCGGCTCTGACTTTTCCAGAGTGCGGGTGCACACCGGTGCGGTGGCTGAGCAGTCAGCACGGGACGTGAACGCGCATGCCTACACCGTGGGAAACAGCATAGTGTTCGGTGCGGGTCGGTTTGCTTCGGGGACACACGAGGGGCGGCGATTGATTGCGCACGAATTGACTCATGTACGGCAGCAATCAATCGGGCAGACCACCAAAGAAGTTGTTCAACGGAGCCCGGATGAAGACGACTGGAGTTCCGTCGAGGCTGCATTGGTGTCCTTCGCCCGCCCCGGCGACGGTCCAAGACTTGTCTTTTGGGCCAGGCACAACCGCAAACCCCCTGCTAACGCTGGCGAAATCGCTGCGATAGTCAGCGATTTTTACAAAGCAATGGAAGCGAACCGGGAGAAGGTGCTGGAAGAATATGATCAGGCACAGCTAAAAAAAGACAGGAGTGAGCTTGAGAAGCGGCGAAAGGCGGCACGCGCCGCGGAAGACCTTGCAGCAGAAACCAAACCTGTGCTCGGGCAAAAGCAACGTGAACAGGAGCGGGTACAGAATAGACGTCGGCTCTATACAGCGATCCAGAAAGCGTGGGAAGAGCGCCGGAGATATGCAGACGCAGAGTTGCTAAACCAGGCAAAGTCTCTCGTCGCTCATCGGATTTCACTCCCAAAAGCATTACGCCACGGTCTGCACTGGAAATCTGACCAGCAGCGTTGGGTCTTTATTTATTATTACTATCGTGAATCCATCAAGGTCCGTCCGGAATCTTTCGAGAATCCATCTGCTGACGACACTGAACTGCTGCAGTATGCGGTTCTGGCAGAAGAAGACTATCTGGAAACGTCCGCAAAGGAGGCTGAGGCGTCCGAGCTCGCTCGATATCGCGAAGGAATACCCAGAGCGGCACGGACCAGGCAGATCAAAAAGCTGGCGGCGACCCGGCCGATGAACCCGCTGGAGGATTTTGAACCCGGTATACACGACTACGCTCCTTATCAGGGGCAGCCGCAATCGGTTGATGTCGATATCGTCGGCCTGGACCATGATGCTGAAAACGTTATAGTTAAATACTCCGGCGGTAAGGTCTTGCATATTCCCCTGAACAGGGGCTTGTTCTTTTACAACAAACCGCTCGATCCGACAAAAGTATTAAGAATCTTTACCCGGCGCCACAAGAAAACGCAACGTTTAATTCCATTCGTTATCTATGAAAACACCCTCGGCATAGACTTAGATGTGCTGTCAGAAGAGGAGTTGGCTCTGCTGGGCTTGCCACGATTTGATCCGGTACTGACTCCAGTCATTATTCAAGTCTTTTCACCCGAATTTGGGATGCAAAAGCTTTCGGTGGCAAACCTTAAGCTTGCCTCGCTTCACGCTGGCGGACTCGGGCTTAGGCAGCTTGGAGTTCCACTTGCTTCGGGTGCGGTGGGGACCGGATACACACTCATCACGGGCACAGTGAGGACGGGGAGCGCTCTCACTACGGCTGCGGCAAGGCAAGTATCGGCTACTGTGAACGCCTATGGGTATTCGTGGGCCGCAGCCAGCCATTTGGGCAAAACAGCCTACACTTACTACCTCAGCAATGCGATCCGAATCAATACGGCCAGCCTCATGGTAACCGATATAGCGCTTACCCTGGCCGGCCAAGACACGGGCCCGATTTCCCCTGGCGACCAGGTCAGCATGGTGGTGGCTGACGTTAAAGCCGGAGCGAAAACCGCCAGGGATTATTGGAAACTTCTCGAAGGCGAGGTGCAAGAGGTTAACCTCACCAGTAAGCAGGCCATCGTTCACATCACTAAACTTCGCGATATCGCAGAAAAAACGGCTAAAGTCGAATACGACCTTGGCAAGAAGCTGGTGTGGCATCGTCAGCTTGAGGGAACGTCCAAGGCGGCTCAAGGAATGGAGGAGGCGGCGATCAAGACGGGCAAGCTGGCCGCTTACACCCTTGAGCATGGCGGACATGCTTGGCCAATTCTCAAGGATGGACGTATCCTTCGTTGTTCGAGGTGGTGCACACCCTCATCGGTCGAGGAGGCTTTCGGGGAGCTGATCAAGAGTCACCCGCATCTCACCGATGAAATGACCAAACTCAAGAAATTGAAAGGGAAGGCAGCAGCGGAATCGGCGACGAAGCTGGGGAATCGTTTGGATCAAATCCGCAAGGGGGAAGAGATGCCACTCGATGATCTGAAGAAACTTCTAGGCAAGCCTGGGTATGCCAAAGGCACGCAGACGGGTAACGATCTTCACTTTGTACTTTATCGGAGGGAAGGTGGCAAGCTTGGGTTTAAGGAATGGAAACGTATGGTGACGAAACGTGATTTACCGCCAGCTAAACTCAGTGAGCACGATGCGGGTATGGTTGTGAAAAACAAGTTCCCATCACCTGACTGGGAATATCATCCTCTCTATCTCCAAGGGCAACCAGCCAAAAAAACCGGAGGGAAGAACCCACTCGGTTCAAGTGAGCCAGAATGGTACAGCAAAGCGTTGAATGCAGCTGTAGAAGTTAAGAGAAAGGATTTTATCGCGAGGTTGGATTCTGTAGACTGGAATGCGATCACGAGGCAGTTGGAGCAGCGTATTCATGCCATGCCGCCCGGCACGAAGAATTGGATCGTGTTTGATATTAGAGGACAGCCTGTTAGTTTAGCAGAAGTATCTATATTTCCTAAGTTATCTCCGAAATGGAATGAGATCCTTTTCCTGACAGACCGGGGTCCGTTGAAAATCGTTGGTGGGAAAGCAATCCCGTTTCCATAAACCAGTGTAACAATAAGAGATCAGGCCCCATTATACGTAGTCATGATACAATATTTAGCTTGATTGTAGAGGAATTTTCATTGTATGTAAGCGGTTTTCAGGGTGGCACAGACAAATGATCCTTACAGGGACATGCCCCCGTTCAAGGCGTACGGGGACATGGTTTGTCCGCGTTGTGTTTGTCATTGCGAGGGTAGTGTCCGAAGCAATCTCTTGAATAGTTGAGAAAAGATTGCTTCGGGAAAAAACCCCTCGCAATGACAAATACTCTACGTGAAAAGGGTGAAAAGGGGTCAAACCTTGATTTGTGATTATATATGGTTGGCTTTTGGCCAAGCTAAAAGGGTTTTATATCGCACCTTGAATCTTCAGTCTATCAGCCAATTAATCGTATTTTTCTCTATATTTCCGATTTCCAATCTAGAATATTTTTGCTATCATGTCCCTTAAGTGTTGGCTGATTCGCCCTGATTACTTGTAAAATAAATATATGAAGGTGTTAAAGTATCTTGCAAAAAATATTTTGATATTTTTTGCAAAAATTGTAGCGCCGATTCCTTGTGATCGGCATTTTGGTGGGGGATAAACCACCCACGCTCCATATTCCGACTCGTTCGGGTTAGGTATTTGTTTTGTATAAATCAAATATGAGGTAATTATTATATCACAAAGAATTGAAGACATCGTGGACAATATTTTGAAACTTCTGCTTTATGGAAAAATTGACAGTAACATGCGGAAACCCGGTTATTGGGAGTTCAGAATTGACTGAATTTTCCTTGCCTAGCGGAAGAAATTGGGATGGTTGATTTCGTGTAGGTGAATCCATTAAATGGAACTCATGAAGTGCCTCAGTCAGGAGAATAAGCTATGCAGCAGTTATCTGATATATTATTTGATGATCTGAGATCAAATAAAACGAAGATGAACCGTCTTTTCGGAGCAGGTCTCCTGTTTGCTCTAATTGCCCATTTCTATGTAGTGGAGCCTTATTTTGAATATAAAAAGCAAGAGCCTAGATTAAAAAAATCATTAGACAATAAGAAAATAAAATTTGATCAATTATCAGGTCAGTCTGAACACATTACAAAACTAAGCCAGGATATCAAGACAAATCAGGCTAATATTAAAGACAAGATAAAGAATTTTCCCCAACATCTGAGAGGGATATTGTCAGATATTTGGAAGGTCTTTCTTTCTGAGTCATCTCCTGACACCTCTAACCGATCAACACACACCCAGCCTCTGGCGCCTGTACAACAATCAACTAATATCCAGGGAACTGCCAAAGAAAGAGAAAAACTGGAAAATGATTCGAATATGCCCTTTCCTGTTCAGCAATCAATGCAAATTCAGCAGTCCAGCTTTATAAAAATCGGGGATTTTTTCTTACCGTCTGATATTACTACATTTAATGATGGTGTACATTGGTATATTGAGACATGGTTTAATAATTTGCTCAATGAAATTAGGGAAGGAATCGAGGAACCAATCAAGCAGGCAAAAATAACATCAGATATGGTTGGAAATATTGATCTGCAAGATATAACCAAACAAGGAATTGAAAATATTCAAAAGTATATAGATAGAGTCGAAAAAGAAAACCCGAATTTTTGGCGGAGTTATTCGGGGCCAAGGGGTAAGTTAGATGTAGCGCAAGAGCTTCAAAATGAAGTAAAAAAGTCATTTGGATCGCTGGAGGAGAAGGTTTATATCCTCGTTGAAAGGCTAAAAGAAGCTGTAAAAGTGCAAAAAGAAGAATTGGATAAGATAAATAACGATATGGCGAAATTGCAAGATAGCAAGAAAGAACTAGACTCAAGACTTAGTTTGTTAGAATCGCCGTTTGGCCGGATTCCTGCGGATCTTCCAGATCTCATCAAGTTATTTCCTGTTCTTATGGCAGGCTTGATTGTGACTGTTACGGTTACTCTTCAAAAGAGCAAGAGTTTATATTCAGTACTTTGGGAGGAATATAAAAAGAATACTAGCAAGGTTGATTTAAAATTATTTCAGAGACAGGCAGATTGCTGGTATCTGCCACCTTACCCGAGCCTTTTTCATCCTATAGTATTAGTAATTCTCATCGCTATCATTATAGGCATTTTCGTTCGTGCTTGTTTCCTTGTCATCTCAGAACCTGAATTATTTACTTCATTGACTGGCGAAGCCCAGTCTTTCAGAAAGAATCTATTTATAGATACCTATATAGCCGGAGCCTTGGCTATCCTTGGTTGCTTATGGTTTATTGGGAAGATATTTAAGAGGTAATTGCTTACCGTATGGGAGCGAAAAGAGCACAACTGAAAATGATTATAACAACCATGTATGAACGATGCAGATCAAATTAAGGAGGAGCCTTTTTAGTCACTCCGGAAAGATATAAACCCTAAGGAAAGAAATACTATCAGGAAGGACTAAATGAGGGAACAATAATCAGGAGTGTTTCTCTGTAAGTTGTCTATAGATTTATAAAATCTCATGAGTAAAAGGAGTGATCGTATGTCCTTAGCCATTGCCAAAAAACTATCTCCGGGTACGGTATACAAAAAAAGGCATGATGGTGTGCATAGTGATTTGAACAGATTACCTATCAGCCACCGCAATCTTCAGGTCTCAACCATACAATGCAAGTCGAACTGTCCTTGCGGTGGAGGGTGTCCGCGTTGCAAGAACAATCACATGATCCAGGCTAAACTCAAGATCAACGAGCCTGGAGATACATACGAGCAGGAAGCGGACCGAATAGCGGAGACTGTGGTTGAATCCAAAACCTCTCCCCTGTTACAGCGAAAGTGTGCCTGTGCAAAGGGTACACCATGCCCTGAGTGTGAGGAAGAGAAAAAAGCGCTGATTCAGCGCAAGACCGCACAGGCTTCTGACATAACGGGTACATCCTTTCCCGATAATTTTCTTCAGAATCCTGGTTCGGGGCAGCCATTAGACCCGATTAATCGCGCCTTTTTTGAACACCACTTTGGCTATGACTTCAGTCATGTCCGTATCCACACTAACAATCAGGCCTCTGAATCAGCGCGAGCGGTGAACGCGCTGGCCTATACCGTTGGGCAGGATGTGGTCTTTGGCATGGGACAGTATGCACCGGCTACCAAGGCCGGAAAGAAGCTGCTGGGCCATGAGCTGGCGCACGTCGTGCAGCAAGGAGGGAAGTCGTTTGAGATCAACAATGCGCACGCCGCCAAGTGTGTGCAGCGGGCAGTAATCGGGGAAGTCACTGCAACCGGCGCCGGGACCAAAGAGTCTGAAGACCTGTGTGCGGGTTGGTTTAGTGATCATGAAAGTACGAGTAAGCGGGCGGCGGAATATTATGTCAGAACCGAGTTGCAGGGGGATCGTGGTGTTGTTGAGAAAATAGAATGCGATCTCTTCAATCCCGACACCGGAGCGTTTGCGTGCACAGTGCATTTCACCGATGGCACTCCAATCAGGGTCATCGTGCGCAGAGACGCGATCATCGTTGGTGTTTATCCGCTTCAGACCATGCACCCGCCACCCGACAGGCCGTTGTGCTGGTACGACTACAAGTGCCCGGGGCCTGATCGCGATTTGGTTCTGACCAAACGCAAGTGTCAGACATCGAAACCCGCGCAAGGTGCACCATCCCAGAAAGTGTACGGACCGGAACCGTGAGCACATTTTCTAACTCCACGTGAATCCACCATTGCATCGTAATGACATTGTGTGGTAGGGTAAACCCCATATGCATCAAGCTAAGGATTTCTGTGTTCATGAGCTTCATGAGTAACTCGTTCCCAAACTCTGTGTTTGGGAACGCAATTGCCTCGAAACTCTGTTTCGAGTAAGAATAGGTCTCAACCCTGTCCCTTCTGAGGAATCATACGATCAGGTACTTCTGAGTTCGGGAAACAGAGTTTCCCGTACAAGTATGTTCCCAAACAGAGTTTGGGAACAAGCCAATAAGCTACTAAAGCTTAGCTTGATGCATATGGGGGATTAGGGGGGAATATGGACATACATTGCTCTTTTCCCAAAGGGATACCTCTTTTTTATGGAACACTATTCTTCGCTTGATTGCAGAGGAATTTTCATTGTATGTAAGCGGTTTTCGGGGTGGCACGGACAAACGATCCCTACAGGGACATGGTTTGTCCGTGTAGGGTTTAACTTGTCATTGCGAGGGTAGTGTCCGAAGCAATCTCTTGAATAGTTGAGAAAAGATTGCTTCGGGAAAAAACCCCTCGCAATGACACAGATGAATACGAATGAAAAACGTGTTGAAGAGATTGTTTTCTTCGTGTAAACTCATGTTCATGAGTAGCTCGTTATATTTTGCCAATGTATAAAATGGTATGGAAAGGAGAAAAGCGTTGTATGTCTTTAACCCTTGCCAAAAAGCCATCTCTGGATAATGTTTGTAAACAAAAATATGGTATTATACGGGGCGCCTCGAAGCATCATCAATCTATTCTCAATACTTTGCCTGCATCAGTCACACAACGCAAACCGGGTTGTCCCTGCGGCGGAGGTTGTCCGCGCTGCAAGAACAATCTCGCTGTCCGGCCTAAGCTTAAGATTAATGAACCAGGGGATACCTATGAGCAGGAAGTGAGCCGGATAGCTGAACGGACGATACGGATGCCGGACAATACAGCCGTATCAGACAAAAGACTCCTGGCTCATGAGTTAGTACCTGTGGTGCAGCAGAGGAATGGAACGGCAATACAAAGGGAAAAGGATCCGAAAGAGCCTGAGATCGATGAAACAAGATCCTATTCACCGGGCAAAATGGCCGAACGATACCGGGAACTTCCGCCGACGGATCGCGCTGAAATAGATAAAGAGGCAAACAGAATCTTCACAGAACAGACGGGGATTACCCGTAAGCTGGATCCTGAAGATCCGGCTGACAGCCCGTTGATAGGGAAATGGCTGCGTATACGGGATACTGTGGTGGCAAACTATCATTCGAGCCTGGAGTTCCTGGCATTGCGCAGGTATCCGGGCTGTTGGGCAGGGCAGAATTTTTATCTCGATCTTGCCCAATCCAGGGCTCCCCGGTGGGTTTACCATACGATCCGTGATCTGGAAGATCTCCTCCGCCCTCAGGAAACTATTACCATAGCTGAAAGTACTCTCAATCGGTTCTTTAAGCATCCTGCCGGTGCTAAGGGTGCTATAGGTGGACGGCATAAGCCCGAACTGATTCAGAAGATCATTGATAGATTAAGGAAAATGGCAAAGGCGCTGGACAACCCGAAATTATTCCGATGTGTTTCACGGAAAAAATGCGGTGAAGAGAATGCCGATAAAGATCCGAACGCATTCGCATATGCGGGGGCAGGCACGATAATTTCAATATGCCCCACTTTCTTCAATCAATCATTGACTGAACAGATAAGTACACTCATTCATGAGTCGGCCCACCATATCGGGTTAATGAAAAATGTAATCGCCAGGGATGCAGTTATAAAACTGAGTCTAAGTCAGGCTCTCACCAACGCTGAATCGTATGCGCTCCTGGTGATTGAAAATTTTGAAGGTCCGCCTTTGCCGCCATCTCCTGAACCTCCGGCACCGCTTACAGAAAAGTGGAGTCTGGCTTATATGTCCTCGGAAGTGTATTTCAGCGAGCCCGTAAAGGGTCTTTTCTACGAGGGCAAGGGCCGTCGGAAATACTTATCGGATACAAATCCCATCTTTGCAGCCCCGCTCTTTGAAAACAAGCCAATCCGTTTTGCTGGTCAGATCCGATTCTATGTCGATACGGAAGATATGCCGCTGCCTCCCACCGAGGCGATACCCAAGACCTCTGTTCAAATCCTCTTTACCGATGAAAAGGATCTGACGAGTGGAAGATACGTGCATAACGATCCAAAGCCGGAATACAGGGAACCCGGGCTTCCGCTTCTCGTATCGTTTTCTCCAGATTTTGATTTTACCGAAACGAAAAATGGTAAATTGAGATTTACCTTCTGGCTGAGTGGGATGGATCTTTACGCCCTATACGATGATACGGTGTATGTTAAACCAAATAGCAAGAGTGAATTTTAAGGAGGTGTTGAGAAATTGGATAGAGAAATGAAGGCGCTGATTTTAGGATGGATAGTTGTATTTTTATTTTGTAACGTTGCCTCGGCAGGCGCTCTGTATGGAAGGATAATCCAGGAGAACGGAAAACCTCTGGCCAAAACCAAGGTAACGATCGAGAGTAAAGAACTCATAACAAATGAATTTGGAGGTTATAGAGTTGGGCTGGCAGACGGAGAATATGAGCTAAACGTGGAAATACATGGTACGTCCTTCTCTTCTGAGCGCATAAAAATTTTCTCCCCTGAAACAGAGCAGAATTGGAGAATAGATCATAAAGGAAACAGATTGATAAAAATACGGTAAAGAGACGACATAATGGAGAAGAAAAATAAATCAATCACTTGGGTAGACGCTGTAGCTAAAATCTTGCCTGGTATTGGCGCCATTATAGCAGGTGTTTTTATTCCCCTGGTAATTCACATCAATGCGGAAAGGAACAGGAGTAACCAACTCTATGCAGAGATTGTAAGCAAGAGAGAGGTGGCCGATAGCGAGCTAAGGGCAAGAATGTTCGAAAACCTTATTACTGTTTTTTCTGGCAACTCTTCACATCAAAAATCAAACGGTGAAAAAATTAACTTACTCCATCTTTTGGCCTTAAATTTTCATGAGTCTTTTAATCTTAAACCGCTATTTGAAGGATTAGAATCTGAACTTAGTGATAAGGAAAGGGAGAGGTTAAGAGGTATTGCTAAAGAGATAGGGAAAAAGCAGGAAGCAATGCTCTCGCAGATACAAGAGGGAATGTTCTTTGTGAAGACTTTATACGAAGGTACTGAATACGGAATAATGGTACCTCCGGAAACAGAGGCGGCTTACAGAGGTCATCGCCTGGGTATCGAGGTTACCGAGATTAGCGAAAATAATGATTATGCAAAGCTTCATGTGTGGGATATACCGGATATAGTACAAGAAAACGCTCATATAGGAAAAATTGCTGATGTTGAATTTAGTTTGAGCGATTATGATATGCCATTTGTTGATAATACAAAACTCTTTAATAATGCCCGGTTTGCCATTACTTTACATAAGATTGCTGTCGATGAAAAGGGGAAGAAGGCGGTTACTATAGATATTATCTTCTTCCCTGAAACCTATATGAATAGCAGGGACAGGCCATATTTAGACGAGATGTTAGAGCAATTAAGGAAGAGGACAAAAGGGATGTAGCTAACACGTGATGTTGTCATCCACCGGAAGCTATAGATAACTTAAGGAGAAATGTTCCATTGTTATTCTTTCCCTATGTACGTTACATTAGGTTGGGTTTTAAAAGATAAAACCCAACGACTTTTTCTTTTTACCCACCCCTCAATCCCATATGCATCAAGCTAAGCATTGATATAGGTAAAACACCAAAACTTCCTCTCTAACAAGAAGGGATCAAGGGGTGTGGAGATGGAGGAAATACCATACACATCCCTTAATCCCCCTTGGTCCCCCTTTAGAAAAGGGGGAAAATAGAGAAATTCCCCTTTTCTAAAGGGGGAAACAGGGGGATTAGAGAGGAAAAATGGACACACAGCCTCTTTTCTTAGAGAATAATACTCTTAGCTTGAAATTGTCTTATTTATATTTCTCTATAAATTTGTTACACTTTAGATTCATTGTCATTTATGAATTGATTGTTGAAATATTTAACTTTAGTCATAAAATCTAAACGATTCAATGCCAGAGAATTTTTGAAAATGAGTGTATTCCAATCTATTAAAGGAAAATTCCTTACCTTCGTGCTCTGTATTTCCCTCATACCTTTTATCATAGTCACAACCCTATATTACCTTCATGCAAGAAATATCCTGAAATATAAAACTTTAGAGGAATTGAGAACGATTGCAGAGGCAAAAAGACTCAATGTAGTATCTTTAATGGAGAAATTAAAGATACGTACCGTGGATTTCAGTTCTGATGGGTTTATAAGAAATACTTGTGAGACAATTATCAGGATTGAAGATTCTCAACAGGATGGAGAAATAAAAAGATTAAACCGCTATCTTTTAAAACATAAAATACCAATATATCAACATCTGAAAGCGATAATTATTACTGATACGTATGGAAAGGTTATCTCATCTACTCAGGAAAATTTGGTTGGAGATACTATTTCTCATGATGGCATATATTTAAAAGTAGCGGGTAAGGATTTTGGTGAGGTATATGTTTCCCAGCCACGATACTATCCTTATCTTAATGCGAATTGCATATCTGTTTCTGCTTCAGTTATTTCTATCCATGACGCCCATTCACTTGGTGTTATTATTAATGTCTATTCTCTTTCAGCCCTCAATGAGATTACAGCCGACCGTACCGGAATGGGAAAGACGGGCGAAGTGTATTTAATTAACAAAGATAAAATTATGCTTACAGAGTCAAGATTTATCGATAATGCACCATTGAAACAGGTAGTGGATACAGAGCCAGTTCGCAGGATTATCGAGGATGGTAAAGAAGTGGTTGGTGTGTATAAAGATTATAGAGGTAGGTTTGTTGTTGGTGCCTTAATGAGTATACCTGATTATGATTGGATACTTTTCTCAGAGATAGATAAAGCTGAAATCTTTGGGCCATTAAGGGGATTAGGATCTATTGCATTAATATTAGGCATAAGTAGTTTTTGTGTAATAACGAGTATGGGCATTATCTTTGTCGTCTCAATAGTAAAGCCTATCAATAAATTAATCTATGTTACAAAAAGATTTGCAAGAGGTGATTTGGATTATCGGGTAGAGGTAATTGGCAAGGATGAAGTTGGCGAGTTAGCCAATAGCTTTAATATTATGGCTGAGGGGCTTGCAAGGGAAATTGCAGGGCATAAGAGTGCAGAGGAAGCGCTGAAGGAGTCAGAGCAAAAATTTAGGGCCATTTTTGATAATGCGACAGATGGGATACTTTTAGCAGATATTGAGACAAGACAATTCTTTCTTGGTAATAAAGCGATTTGTCACATATTGGGTTACAGTCATGACGAGATCAGGGATTTAAAAGTTATAGACATCCATCCCGGGAAGGACCTCCCTTCTGTTATAGAAAAGTTTGAAAAACAAATAAAAGGGGAGATTGTATTAGCCGAGGATATCCCCGTAAAAAGAAAGGATGGCAGCGTTTTTTATGCTGACATTAGTTCCGCTAATATAATCCTTGGTGGAAAAGCATATCTCATAGGGATTTTTAGAGATATTACTGAGCGCAAACGTATAGAGGATGAATTAAAGGAATTTAATAAGATTCTTGAACAGCATGTAGCAGAAAGGACATCGGCGCTAAAAAAGGTAAATGAAGAATTGCAAAGAGAAATTACTGAGCATAAGCGGGCTGAGGAAATGTTACAGAAAAGCAATGCCAGTCTTGCCAATGCACAAAGAATTGCACATCTGGGAAATTTTGAATGGGATGTTGTAAAAAACAAAGTGTTTGGATCTGATGAATTCTATCGCATCTGTGGCTTGACACCTCAGACACTACAAGAATTTGCCGGAACATATGAATCATTCATAAATTTTGTTCATCCCGATGATAAAGAATTTGTGGAAAAGACTGTTTATGAAGCTTTGCATGAGAAAAAGCCTTTCAATATTGACTTCCGTATCATTTTGGAAAGTGATACTGAGCGTATTGTTCATGTACAGGCCGAGGTTATTTTTGATACTACGGGAAAAGCGATCCAAATAAATGGAACAGCGCAAGACATTACAGAGCTCAAGCGGTTAGAGGAAGAACTTCGCAAGATATCAAATGCCGTTGAACAAAGTGCAAGTCTTATTGTAATTACCGATAACAAGGGCAACATCGAGTATGTAAACCCTAAATTTACTCAAATGACAGGTTATGCCCTTAAGGAAGTCATGGGAAAGAACCCACGTATTTTAAAATCCGGCAAAACGCTTCCTGGAGAATACAAACGGTTATGGACCACGATTACCTCCGGTGGTGAATGGCGGGGAGAATTTATGAACAAGGGAAAGAATGGTGAACTCTATTGTGAACTTGCATCCATTTCTCCCGTTAAAAACTCGAAAGGTATCATTACCCATTTCGTTGCTGTTAAGGAAGATATTACCGAACGGAAACGGATGGAAGAAGAATTAAGGATACTGAACAGATCCCTGGAGCAACGCGTAGCCGAACGAACGGCAGGGCTAAAGAAAGCATGTCATAAGTTACACTTAGAAGTTTTGGAACGTAAACAAGCAGAAAGCTCTTTGCGGAAAAGCGAAGCCAGACTTGCTAACGCTCAACGAATTGCCCATTTAGGAAATTGGGAATGGAATATCGTGAAAAACGAATTATGGTGGTCTGACGAGATATACCGTATCTTCGGTTTGATTCCACAGACATTCGGTGTGACATACGAAGCATTTTTGGATTCTGTTCATCCCGACGACCGGGAATTGGTAAAAAGATCTGTTAACGAGGCTTTATATCAGAAAAAGCCATACCGTATTGATCATCGTATCATTTTACCAGGCGGCTCTATGCGTATCGTACACGAAGAGGCAGAAGTAATTTTTGATGATACTGGCAGGGCAATTCAGATGAATGGGACGGTCCATGATATTACAGAACGTAAACAGGCAGAAGAGACATTGCGGATGAGTGAGCATAAATATCGATTGCTTCTTGAGAATCTTCCCCAAAGGATATTTTATAAAGATAAGAATTCAATATATATGTCCTGTAATGAAAATTTAGCCAGGGATTTACGTATCAAACCAGATGAAATCACCGGGAAGACGGATTATGACTTTTACCCTAAAGAGCTTGCTGAAAAATACCGGGCAAGTGATAAGAGGGTTATTGAATCAGGGCAAACGAAGGATAGAGAAGAGGAATATATCAAAGATGGACAGGAAATGATTATTCATATCGTTAAAACTCCTATCAGAGATGAAAAAGGTACGATCATCGGTGTCTTGGGTATTTTCTGGGATGTTACGGAAAAAGTAGCTTTACAAATGGAGGCTATACGCAATAGACACCTGGTGGCATTGGGAGTGTTAGCAACCGGTGTAGGTCATGAAATTAACAACCCTATGACGGGTATTATTAATTGCGCCCAAATATTGTTTAATAAAAGTAAAGAGGGAAGCAAGGAAAGAGATATTGCTCATCGGATTATCAAAGAGGGTGATCGTGTCGTTAACATAGTCCATAGTCTCCTTTCTCTTGATAGCTCCGGAGATGGAAAAGAGGAAAAAAGTATTGTCAGGATTCAAGAAGTGCTATCAGACACCCTTATTTTGATAGAGGCACAATTACGAAAAGAGGGTATCAAGGTAAAATCGGATATATCCCCAAACCTATCGAGAATATCTGCATATCTACGGCAGATCCAACAGGTTTTTTTGAATATCATAAGCAATGCACGATATGCCCTGAATGAAAAATATCCGGAAGCACACGATGATAAAATCCTTGAAATCCTGGGTGAAGAGATACTTATAGATAATCACCCCTATGTGAAAATTACGTTTTGTGATCACGGTACTGGTATACCTGCCAATATAATTCATAAAGTTTTAGATCCCTTTTTTACTACAAAACCCAGACACAAAGCAACCGGGCTAGGTTTAAGCATTAGTCACAGCATTATCAGAGATCATGGTGGTAAAATTTTGATTGAAAGTATTGAAGGAGAATTTACTAAGGTTATTGTAGTTCTCCCTGGTATTCAGAAATAATCGGGATTAAGAACCATTTTCGTAATTACTCACCATAAGATGCAAATCCGATCCGGAGGCTGTCCGAAAAGATTATCTTTTACGGTCATTGAGAACAAGCCGAAGCCCGAAGCAAAGGAAAAGAGACGTAATCCCCCTTAGTTCCCCTTTAGAAAAGGGGGAAAAATGTATAAGTGTTGAGAAAAGAGGAAAATGAGGGTATTTTTTTTGTTTAGGAAGGAGGAAAGGGGATGAACAATCCCCTGCTTCCCCTTTGGTAATACTTCCCAAGTTCCCTTTTCTAAAACACTCATATATTTCCCTCTTTTCTCAACTACTCGCATGCCTCCCCCTTTTCTAAAGGGGGATCAAGGGGGATTACGATTCTTCAGTCACTCCTCCTTCGTAATGATATGATGTTCCCTTTTTGGATAACCCTTATAATCCAACAGTATTTTGAGTAACTACCTTAAATACTTTTTCTCAGAAGTCCTTTAACACGCTAAACCAAATTCTGCTGTCAAATTCATCCTGCCCAATTACGGGAAATTCTATTCCTGGCATGAGCCAGAATTCGTGCCCGAGGTTCCATCGAACACCGGGAAGAATGCTTACTACCGTAGTATCATCGTCAGTTCCCACATCCGAACTTCCGTTCAGTTCGACAAATAAGGTAAGATTGCCAAAGAATGGCGCATCTTTTGGTGTAATGGTTTTGGTCAAGGCAGTACCATAGACAACTGTGGTATCCGGGTCATCGTCTGTTTTCCCCCCTGCCGGAATATCAAGCCCGAAGAATCCATGAAAGGCAAAACGTCTGCCAAGATCTCTCCACATACCAACACCGGGACTGATGGTAGTCATACCACTTCCTAATCCAAGATCCTCATCTCCGGTCGGAAATTTTACATCCAATATAGATAGAAATGTCGTGTTCCGTGTCTCAAGAAGCATTACTCTGGTTATAAGTGAGGTATCGCCAATGCCACTATGATCGTTACCGTTGTTGGGGGATAGTGATACTATGGTTGGCTCAATTTCCAGTAAAAGCCTTCGGCTGATTGGCATTTCAAACTCAAACTCCCATTCGTGCTCATCAATCTTACCTCTGTCACCGTTATTCGTGAACGAGTAGTTCATACGCACCTCACGCTCAAAGACCGTGGCAGGAATCTTAAGGAGTCTGAAACGAGGGGCCTGGTCTGGCGCCTGTTTGGGTTCTTCCCATTGACCAAATTTCCAACCTTCGGAAAAGAAGTTTGAAAGGGTGAGATCCGGTTTTTTCTCAGAAAATTCTTCAGCCTGGAGGAGAGTAAAAAGTAAAATGGCGAAAAGGATATAGCAGAATAGCGTGCATATACAAATAAGAAATCTGTGATGAAGCGATACAATCTTCCCGTAACTCTTTTTCGTCCAAATTCCTGTTCGTGTCTGTTTCACTGAAACGCTCCTTTCGCTCTTGTTCTATCAATAATCATAGATCATATCAATCCAACTGCCATCGCTAACGATACGAGAAGCAAGAGTAGTCCAACGATGATTTGGATGGTACGCATGGTAATTTTTTTGATCAGGCGCGAGCCAATAAACGATCCTAAAAATGCTGTTAAGGTAGCAGCCGTAACTAATCCAATCCCTATCTGGTCCTGAAGTACAGCAAGATTTTTTGAGAAGAAGGTAACTCCATAGACCATGAGACGGGCTATATCCACTATCACAGCAGAAACAACTGATGTTCCAATAAAAGACTCTTTTTTCAATCCTGCTCTGATCAAAAAAGCGGAACGCAGGGCACCTTGTTGGCCTGACAGTCCACCAAAGAATCCGGAAAGTGCCCCGCCGAGGGGAATATACCTCGGATGAAATCCAAGTTTTTCAAAATGTGGACTGAGTTCTAAGATTGCAAAAATTGCCAAAAGAGTGGCAATCACCAGTTTTACGGCTGTAATGGTGAAGGTTTTTCCCGCAAGCTTGTATTCTGCAATGGGTTGAATATTCGCAAAATAGTTTAACAGGAATGCCCCTATAATGGCCATAATTGAGGCGGGGAGAGCAAACTTCAGCACTGTTTTAAAATCTGCCATGTTACCAACGAGTGCTAATTTGAAGAAATTATTCGCCAGATGAACGATGGCAGTTGTTGCAATGGCAATTTCTATAGGGAAAAAAATCGCAAAGGCCGGCATCAGAAGGGTACCTAATCCAAAGCCAGAAAAAAGTGTTAAAGCAGAAACGATAAGTGCTACCGTGCAAATGATGAAATAGGCCATGTATATCCCTTTCTACTGAAAGAATCCCCATCCTGTGACAAGAAAAATAAAGAGGCTAGCTAACGCACATTTTGATACGAGACGCTGATGATATGTTTCTGGATTAGCAAGGTACGCTTCGCGTATGCTAAAATATACTCCTGTAATAATAAGTACTATCCCAATAACGGAAACAAAAGGCATGGATAGCATGGGTAGAGGCTGTGAAATGGTTTTCGAGGTTATTCCTGAAACAGTCTTGATGCCAAAGGGGTCTTTTAATGCATAGGGAAGGAACCCTAGCCATGATGTAAACTTTGCCAATCCTTTGGCCATATGTCCCGTTGAGACAATGACTATAAGCGGGAGTGCTAAAAGGCGCCAGGATTTTATTATAGATAAAGATGCAGTATTACTATTCGGCAAAGTTAGTATACCAAGGACAAGCCATAATGCTAATGGATAGATACCTAACATCCAAAGCCCTTCTATCCAACCTTCGATTGAGAAGAGCTTGAGGTGTTCTGTAAAATGTCTGGGAAGCCAGAGAAAAACGGATTGTGCAGTACTCCATTCACTGCATAACTCGCCCGTTACAAATCCGGAAA
The DNA here is from genome assembly GCF_030263775.1 of Candidatus Jettenia sp. AMX1. Lineage (NCBI taxonomy): Bacteria > Pseudomonadati > Planctomycetota > Candidatus Brocadiia > Candidatus Brocadiales > Candidatus Brocadiaceae > Candidatus Jettenia > Candidatus Jettenia sp. AMX1. The sequence continues at coordinate 9,719 of NZ_SZPP01000014.1, read as the reverse complement.
TCATCATAATAAAAATAGTGACCGGCCATGATGCTAACGGCTCACGGGCGTCAGCCGGATGAAATGGACGACGCAGAACCAACTGCATATTGTCAGGCTTGCATGATTTTATACACTGACCGCAGACAAGACAATCACGGTTGCTGTTTAGTTTCGGTGGATTTAACAGACTTGGACAGCTTCGTCCATAAAATTTGTTCCGGTTGCACGCCATGATGCAATCTTTACCTGTACAGGCAGTGCAAATCTGGTCCGACCCGGCACGTACCGCCAGCATTCCACCCCGCCCATAGGTGCTCAATAAGAGCCCAATCGGACAGAAGCCGCGGCAAAATGAGCGATCTTTGAAAAAGAAGCCAACGATTCCAGCTATTACCAGCAAGCTCCACAAAAATAACGATGTATAAGCCGGGACACGATGCAAGTGCACACCAGCAATAAAAAGCTGGATAAGGGCGTAGATACCCAGAATTAACACACCTGATCTCAACCATTTACCCAGAACAAATTGCCTTACGCCGAGTATTCGCGCAAGTCGTTCGGTTCCCTGAGCAACAAGCTCAGGCGGACATACCATGCACCAGATACGGCCAAAGAGCACTGCTCCCCATACCATAGAAGGCCACCATAATCCCCAAACCATCAGATTAGTAATATGAGCCTTGGCGTAGAGTTTATCATTTACCCCTTTCGGAGCAAAACATCCCCAACCAATAATTGCAAGGGATATAAATACCGCAAGCATAACGAACTGAAAAATATAGGGAAATCCAGGCCATAAGATCATTGCCCGAATTGGCCGTATTTTTAATATATTAAATCCTTGATAATCAAAACTGTTTCTCATGTTCCTTCCACAACTTCTTTATATAATTCCCTCAACTTGACCTTCGCCTCGTTAAGCAGTCTTATCCCGTTACGGGTAATCTTGTAATATTTCCGCTGCTTGTGCTGAACAGTCCTGCACTCGCAAGTCAAAAGACCTGCCTGCTGCATTTTTGCCAATGTTGGGTAAAGCGTACCCGGACTAAGCTTGTATCCATGTCTTCCCAATTCCTCGATCAAACCAATACCAAAGATATCTTCTTTTGAGGCATGGTATAGGATATGCATTTTTATGAATGCGAGATGAATGTCTCGTAACATGGCAGAATTAATATTGTTCATAGATATCGATATATGATATCTTGATCCGATAGTGTTGTCAATTGAAATTATATTTTTGTAAAGGGGAATCAAGGGGGATTACTCTGGTGAGAGTTTACAAAAGACATCCTGGATTGCACAAGATAAAACTATCTGAGAGATGTATCAAGAAAAAGAGTCTTGTGGCGAATCATTTCATAATGAAAATCATTTGATTATTACTTCCTGTCTGATATAATTTCATTTTGAAATGGTCGTTTTCAAATCTAAGAATACTTAATAAACGTTCTGGAGATTTATACCCATGTCTGAGCAACGAAAAAAGGTGGTATTGGCCTATTCAGGTGGTCTTGATACCTCTGTGGCAATTAAATGGATTCCCGAAAAATACCATATGGATGTTATTACGGTAACTATTGATCTGGGCGCGGTAAAGGATCTGGATGCCATTCGGGAAAAGGCGCTAAAAATCGGGGCTAAAAAGGCGATTGTGATTGACGCAAAGGATACCTTTGTTAAATATTTCATATTTCCCGCTCTGCAGGCAGGGGCATTATATGAAGGGGTTTATCCTCTGGCAACGGCTCTCGGCAGGCCGCTTATTGCGAAATTATTGGCAGATGTAGCACTTGAAGAAAATGCAGATGCTGTGGCTCACGGTTGCACCGGGAAGGGAAACGACCAGGTGCGATTAGATGTATCTTTACAGGTCTTGAATCCCCGGTTACAGATTATTGCACCGGTAAGGGAGTGGAAGATGACCCGTGATGAGGAGATCCGATATGCCGAGGAACATAATATCCCCGTGGAAGCAAAGATTAAAAGCCCCTATAGTACGGATGAGAATCTTTGGGGAAGAAGTATCGAGTGTGGTGTCCTGGAAGATCCATGGGTAGAACCGCCAGAGGAGGTTTACAAATGGACGAAGAATGCAAAAGACGCTCCTGACGAATCCGAGTATATTGAGATTGAGTTTGCAAGGGGTATTCCCATAGCAATTAACGATGAGGAGATGGACGGTGTTGCCCTGATTAATACGTTAAATGCATGGGGAGGGAAGCACGGCGTTGGCCGCATTGATCATTTGGAGAACCGGCTTGTAGGCATCAAGTCCAGAGAGATTTACGAATCTCCTGCTGCTATGATATTGCATACGGCACATAAGGCGCTGGAAGGTATGATTATGACAAAAGATGCCCTGAGATTTAAGGATATAATATCTGCCCAGTACGCGGATTTAATTTATAACGGGTTGTGGTTTTCTGCCTTTCATCAGGATCTCGTGGCTTATGTGCTGAGTAATCAACGCCTGATGAACGGGACGATCCGTATGAGGTTATCAAAAGGGACCTGCACGGTAGTGGGGCGTAAATCACCGCTATCCCTGTATAATGAAAAGTTAGCTACTTATCAGAAAGAAGACACCTTTGATCATAGTGCATCTCTTGGATTTATCAAGATATACGGGTTGCCTGTGAAGATACAGGCACAAAAGCAAATGGATATCCTTGCAGGCAGAGAGGCGTTACATCTGGATTCGATTATGCCGCCGAAGGTGAAATCGATACATAAGTCCGGAGGCGAATAAACGTGAAATAATGAGAGTGTTGTTACTATTTCCCCCATCCTGGCATCCTTCTCAGCCGTATCTGAGTTTACCGTCACTAACTGCCTTTTTAAGGCAACAGGGCGTTCACGATGTTGTCCAGCGGGATTTGAATATCGAGTTGCTGGATATACTCCTCACCAAAAAAACCTGTAGTGAATTTTATCAAAAGATTATCGGCGCCTTACGGCGTATGGATAATTCATGGGGGACGCCCCGGCGGAGCGCCTCTGCGAATTGGCAAGAAAAATATCAGGCATTGGCTCATGCATCGGAAGTTATTCCTGCGATAATTGATAAGATAGAGCCTGCGAAAAATACGTTGAGATCCGAAGGTTTTTATAATCTTGAGCGGTATATGGAAAGTGTTCACATTATCAATGAATCCCTCAGTCTCATGTCTGCCTTGTACTATCCCTCTTCACTGACTGCGCTCAGCAATGATATGCGGTATTCGGTATATTCTTCACAAGAAATTTTTCGGGCGCTGGGTGATGAAGAGGAAAATATATTCCTCAATCTGTATAAGGATCACATTCTTTCTTCCATCATCGATTTTCCTCCCGATCTGCTGGGTATTTCCATTACCAGCACTTCACAGATCATACCTGGATTAACCCTTGCAAAATTACTCAGGGATCGGAATAAAGAAATCTACATTACGATAGGGGGGAGTGTTTTTACCAAGCTCATTGAAAACCTGAAAAAGATAGATAGCATGTTCTCGGTTGTAGACAGCTTTATTGTTTTTGAGGGTGAGCATGCCTTGCTGAGGCTTGTAGAACAAGTGGACGGCAAGCGGGATTTCCGGAAAGTGCCTAATCTGGTGTATCGGGAAAACAACATTACGAGGATCAATGAGCCATTTTATGCAGAAGATTTGAATGCGTTGCCTACGCCTGACTTTGATGGTCTTCCCTTAAAACTGTATCATGCCCCTGAGTCTGTTTTACCGGTACAAACATCGAGGGGGTGTTACTACCGGAAATGTGCCTTTTGCAATTTACATCTGGACCACAGGAATTTCCGGTTGCGTCGGACTGAATTGCTGATGGAAGATATCCGTACACTTTCACATAAGTATCATACGCCGTATTTCTTCTTTACGGATGAGTCCGTTCCTATGAATCAATTGCGGGAGATATCACAAAATCTTCTGGAGAGCCGGCAGAACATCAAGTGGATGGCAGGGGTAAGGTTTGAGAATGCCCTCGATAGTGATTTATTGGGGAAGATGGCGAAGTCAGGATGTCAAAAGCTGGTGTTTGGTCTGGAATCGTATAATCAGAGGGTACTGGATTTGATGAAAAAGGGGATTAAGACCGATGTGGTGAAAAACATATTGAATGCCTGTTTAGAAGCGGGCATATCATTTCATCTCTATATTATCATCGGATTTCCGACAGAAACCGGGAAAGAGGCGCAAGAGACGCTTGATTTTGTGCTCACCAAAGAATATCTGGCTTCAACAGGTTTTTCCTGCTTGCCATCTCTTTTTGGAATGGAGAAGGATTCTCCTGTTACTCATAATCCTGAGAAATATGGACTGAGGAGCTTGATGGCTCCCGGGAGTGAGGATTTGGGATTGGGCTATTTTTATGAAGTAGATCAGGGGATGTCTCCGGAAGAGGCCGAAAGAATGTACCATTATGTGATACGTCAGTTGAGCGAAAAGTTATGTCCATTTCCCTATAACTATTCTTTACCCGATGGGCTGCTCTATCTTACCCATAAAGCAGGGATTTGATTGATTCAAGGTATCATATACTGAGTCGGGGACATATCTAGTACAGTGTCAAGATAATTTATGATACTACGGCTGGCTCAATCTTCCACGATTGAATCGGGACGTTGAGTATTTCTCTCAGATAGTATCTTGTCATTGCGAGGGTAGTGTCCGAAACAATCTCTTGAATAGTTCAGAAAAGAGATTGCTTCGGGAAAAAACCCCTCGCAATGACAAGATAATACCTGAGAGGTTATCCCAAAACCTCAATTTAGTATCTGGAATCATGTGAGACATAGTAGGTATAAGGAGAGAATTTTTCATACTCTGTAAGCCGATTCCTGGGGTGGCACTGACAAACTTTGTTTGTCAGTGTTTTGTAATCCATATCCATGTACGCAGGTAAATAAGCACGGACAAACGAAGTTTGTCCGTGCCACCCGGTCTGGGGAGTTATCTAGAAACCTCATTGTTAGTATTTAGAATCATTTGAAGATAGAGAGGTTCCCGTACAGAAATAGGTTTTGGGATAGCTTCTGGAGAAATGCTCAACGTCCCGATTCAATCGTGGACAATTGAGGCAGCCTCAGTATCATGAATCATCTTGATAGTGTACCAAGGATGGAAAAGTTTGAAATAAAAAGGCTATTTTCTGGCTCATGTAATTTCATAAGCCACTGTGCCGAATTGTTATCATAGGAAAATATTCTTGTTAAAATCGATTAAGTACAAATTAATACTGATCTTTTTATTGTGTTCGTTTATGCCATTATTGTTGCTGCGTTTTATGGCATTTCCCAAGGCACAGAAAGATTTGGAAGAGGCTTTAATAAGAAACCTGGAAGGGGTGAAACAAAAGCAGGCAGAAATTTTAAAAATGTGGTTTCATGAGCGAAGACACGATGCAAAGATCATCAGCAGGAACATTTCTGCCATGCTGGGAAAGAATAGTAACGATAAGGGGGATGATTTCCGGAAACTCTACGATTATATGGAGATGCTGAGAGCAGAGTATGGATACAAAGGCATATCTATTACCTTGCGGGACGGAATCATACTCGCAGCTACGGAAAAGGAATGGGTTGGTTCCAATATTGTAAGGTATGATTATTGCAGAGAAGCCCTGAACGGAACTGTTTTTATATCCAGGATTCAGCTTTTTGCTCAGCCGGGAAGTAAGAATAAGGATAGTAATAGTGGCGTCCCAACGATATTTATCTCTGCTCCGCTTGCAGATTCCAATAGCGTTACCATAGGAGCGGTCATTCTCCGGATGGATACAGCATCTCTCAGTGACATCATGAGAAGTGCAGAATTGGGGAAAACAGGGGAAACTTTTCTTATCAACAGAGAAGGATACATGCTGACAGAATCAAGATTTGCAGACGAGTTAAAAAAGACAGATCTGATTCAGCGAAGAACTTCATTGGAGTTAAGAATAGCGAATCCCCATACAGGGATGCTTACCGATGGAGCTCAGAAATGCCTGAGTTGTAACGACGGATATGATGCAGAAGGTTATATAAATTACGATGGTAAGAAGGTTTTGGGCGCGTGGTGCTGGATTCCGGAATATGATTGTGGCTTACTTGCGCAAATTGATATTCACGAAGGATACGGAGCGGCTTACAATTTAAAGAAATTTGTTCTTTCAACCCTTTTGGTATTAGCGCTTCCCCTGATACTGATTTCATTTTACTTTGGTAAAAGGATTTCAGCCCCTATTTTCAATATAACAGAAGTAACGAAAAAGATTGCGAGTGGCGATCTGGGACAGCGGGTAAAAGTCAGCAGCAAAAAGGATGAGATTAATGAACTGGCAAAGGCATTTAATGCGATGGCAGGCTCGCTTGAAGAAAAAACGATAAAATTAAGGAATTACACAACTGATCTTGAAAATACCGTAAAAGAGAGAACCCTTGAACTTCAGGAGACAACAAACTTTTTGAATAGCATTCTGGCTGGCTCTACGGAATATTCGATTATTGCTGAAGATTTACAGGGTAATATTCTTGCATTCAATGAAGGGGCGAGTCTTATTTATGGCTATAAACCGGAGGAAATGATTGGGATAGCCAATGTAAGAATCCTTCATACGGATGAGGACGTGAAATCGGGAAAAGTAGACTATATCTTAGAGGCAGCACGTAAAACGGGTAGATATGAGGGGGAAGTGATGAGAAAGAGAAAGAATGGCGATGTCTTTCCCGTTCATGTAACTTTTACCTTACGGCGTGATGAGATGGGGCATCCTATCGGATTTGTCGTAATATCGAAGGATATTACGAAAGAAAAACTGGTGGCACTGGAAAAGGAGATTATCAATAACATCAATAAGACGATTGCTTCTGGTTTACATATTAAAGGAATTTATACAAACGTTTATCATGAGCTAAAACGTATCATTGATTTTACCTGGTTAGGGGTGACGTGTTCTAACGATGGGGCAGAAGTTACGGAGGATTCTCATATTGTTCATGGAGTGCTATCTCCTGTAGACTGGTTAAACAGGAATCCATATCCGTTCGATACAACGGCGCAAGGTATTGCTGTGAAGACAGGTATGCCTGTTTTTGTTCCGGATACGATTGGGAGTACGTATCTGATCGATCAGGAATTATCCCAAAAGGGTATCCGCTCTTACGTATGTGTTCCTTTAAAATCAAAGGGAATTACTATCGGAACCATTACGTTGGGAAGCAGAAAGAAAGGCGCTTTTACGGAAATACACTTGAGTTTATTACATCAAATTACTCCACAATTAGCTATTGCCATAGAAAATGCCAGGCTGTTCATATTCATAAAGGAATCAGAGAAGAAATACAGAGATCTTGTGGAGAATGCGCCGGAAATGATCCATGAGATTGGTCCCGAAGGGAAATTTATTAATGTAAATAAAACAGAATTAAACAAATTAGGATACTCCCTTCAGGAAATGATGCAGATGACGCTTGAGGATATTGTCCCAAATGAACAGAAAGAAGAAATAAAAAGATATATGAAACGGATGGTTGAAACCGGAAGTGGTGAATTGGAGACGGTGTTTTTAACGAAAACAGGGAAAGAAATTAACGTCGAGATTAATGGGACAGGTCTTTATAATAACAAGACGAAAGAATATATTTGCACACGGGCGTTTGTACGGGATATTACCGAAAGGAAAAATATGGAGGAACAGGTGCGCCGGTCAGAAAAACTTGCCTCAATGGGCGAACTGGCTGCGGCAATTGCGCATGAGATTCGGAATCCGCTGGGTGCGATATGCAATTCTGTAGGAATTTTGGATGCTCACTTAAGAGTGACAGGTCAGGATAAGGATCTCCTGGAGATGATTGTGGAACAATCAGAGAGGCTGGACAGGATTATCAGTGATTTTTTAACCTTTGCCCATCCCCGGGAGCCTTCCTTTTCCCTGCAAAATATTCGGGAAGTAATTAAGAATACTATTTTTCTGTTAGAGCAGGATAGCCGGTATACAGATCAGGTAGAAATAAAGGAGATTTATGAGAGCGTATTACCGAAAGTTTATCTTGATACCGATCTGATTCATCAGGTATTTTGGAATTTATTGATCAATTCCTTAGATGCTATGCCACAAGGCGGGCAGATCAGGATAATGGTGAGAAAAACAACCTTATTTTTGCGGGATGCAGTGGAAATTATCATATCAGATACGGGAGGAGGCATACCATCTCATGAATTGGATAAAATATTTGAGCCTTTCTATACTACAAAATCGGAAGGAACAGGGTTGGGTCTTTCTGTCGTTCAACGTATTATTGATGATCATGGCGGAACGATAGATGTGAAAAGCAAAGAAAGCAAGGGGACGACCTTTTCTATTAAGCTGCCTGTTGGCCCTATGGGGAACGGAAAAGAGAAAATTAAAAACAATCTTTTAATGGGATGAAAAAAAATTATGGAAGATGGTAAAATCCTTGTAGTTGAAGATCAGGATGCCATGAGAGAATCCCTTATAATAGCATTCAGAGACGAGGGGTATCAGGTTGAAGGCGCTTCGAGCGGAGAAGAGGCTATTCAAAAATTATGTGGCCATACTGTGTATGACCTTGTTATCACCGATCTGAAGATGAAAAAAGTAGATGGCCTGGAAGTGCTCAAGACGGTGAAGACTGCAAATCCTTCCACAGAAGTAGTGCTTATTACTGCTTATGGCACCATTAGTACTGCGGTGCAAGCGATTCGGGACGGTGCATACGACTATGTGACGAAACCTTTTCGTCATCAGGAGATCCTCAGGGTTGCAAAAAAGGCAATTGAGAAAAAAAGCCTGAAGGACAGAGTGAGGTACCTTGAAGGGGAAATTCGGGAGAAATATAAATTTGAGGGTATTGTAGGTAATTCCCCTGCAATGCTGGAGGTGTTAAAAATAACCTCACATATATGCCGTACCGAGAGTACGGTTCTGGTGACCGGCGAGAGCGGGACGGGAAAAGAGTTGATTGCAAAGGCAATTCATTATAATAGTTCACGAAAAGAAGGTCCATTTGTAGTGATAAATTGTGGTGCATTACCTGAGAATCTGCAGGAAAGTGAGTTATTTGGACACGTGAAGGGTGCTTTTACCGGAGCTATTCGGGATAAAATAGGATTGTTTCAGCAAGCCCAAAAAGGGACGATTCTGCTGGATGAGGTTGGCGAGACTTCCCCTTCTACCCAAGTTAAGCTCTTGCGGTTCCTTCAAGACGGGGAGATTCGCCTTGTTGGCGGAAATAAATCGATGTATGTGGATGCCCGGATCATTGCGGCCACGAATGAGAATTTGGAGCAAGCTGTCGAATCGGGAAGGTTTAGAAAAGATCTGTTTTATAGAATTAATGTGATACGCATTCATCTTCCACCTCTGAGGGAACGAAGGGAAGATATTCCGCTTCTGGTGGAGTATTTTTTAGAAAAAATTTTAGAAAAACAGAAAAAGGGAAAAAGGGAGTTATCGAAAGAGGCGATGTATGCGTTAGCGAATTATGATTGGCCTGGTAATATCAGGGAACTTCAGAATATGCTGGAAAGGGCAGTTGCATTATCGAAAGATGAAACAATACATATCCATGAGCTTTTACTGCCACAAAAAGAATTCGATAGTATTGCCATAAACCCTCTGGAGAATGAAAAGAGAAAGTCATTCATTGTAACAACCCTTGCAGAGCAAGAAAAAAATGCCATTATTGAAGCCCTGAATAAATATAGCGGTAATCAAACAAAAGTTGCTCAGATACTTGG